>CAZJFB010000021.1:0-42226 GCA_964545145.1 uncultured Chloracidobacterium sp.
CTCTCGCAGGCTATTTCCGAAGCCAACTATTTTGACGACGTTGACGCTCAGCGAAAATACCTGGCCCGCCTCGGTGAAGTTGCACGCGATTCCGGTGATATCGCGAAAGAAGCCGAATGCAATGAAAAACTGGGCCGTATCGAATTTGAGAATGACAATTCCGCGCGGGCTTTCGAGCTATATGAGAAGGCCCTCGAACTTAGAAAAAAGGCGGGAAAGAACCCGTGGTGGACGATCGATTTTATTGCCAGTGCCAAATGGTATCTGGGCGACTACGATACGGCACTAGAGAACTATCGGCAGGTTGTCGATGCGACGAAGAAGATCGACGAGGGCCCGGTTTTGTTTCCCTCAGGTGCCTCTGACACCTTAAAGGAAGCGATCACTTACGAACGAGCGGTGTTGCGGTCGGTGCTTACGCAGGCCCTGCTGAATATTGCACAGATCAACGCCTCTCGCGGAGATTATGGCGCGGCTGATGAGTCTGTTGCGGAGACTCAAGCTGTCATCCAACAAATGAAGACGGCCGAATCGGCGGCCGAAGGTACGACCCGATCGATCCTACAGGTGAGCCGTGTTTCCGCTGAGGCAAATCTTCTGCGAATGCGCGGGAGGCTACTCGAGGCCCAGGGTGATGAATCAGGTGCTGCATTTACTTTCAAAGGGTCGGCTGATCTCTTTAGTCAGATATCGGGTGGTGCCCCGTCCGGTTCAGTCGCGGGGATCAGGTCGCGTCTTGCGATGATCTACAGTCGCCAGGGAAAGTTCGACGAGGCACGGGTAAATATTCGCGAAGCCCTGCGGATCCGAACACGGCTTTTGCAGGAAAGTGCGATCGCTTATGCACTAATGCAGGCGAGCCGTATCGAGCTTGCGGCAAAACAACCCGAGGCGGCTCTTCAACTTGCACGACAGGCAAAGGTGTCTGCCGCAAAGACTGGCCTCGCTGACATTATCGCCGAGGGTAACGAGGTCGTGGCCGATGCGCTATTGCACGGGAATACGAACGCAATGTCGCCCGCGCTATCGTCCGCGATCGACGGATACAGGTCGGCAGTCGAGGTGTTCCGAAAGGCTGAAATGCGTCCCGCCCTTGTTAGGGCATCGGATTCGCTCGGGATAGCGTACGAACAGGCCGGTCGGGTGAGCGAGGCCGAAAAGGCTTATAAAGACGCGATCTCGGCAGTTGAGTTCATGCGGACAAGTTTCACCACCTCCGAAGAGTCGGACTCGTTTTCTGATCGAGGTGACATTACAGGGATCTATCAGCGTCTGGTCGATCTGCTGGTAAAGCAGGGAAGGATCGAAGAGGCTCTGCAATATGCGACCCGGGCCCAACGCCGTGACTTGATAGATGCAACGCCTGTCGACGATATCAAACTCGCCGGCGGCGGTGCAGAAGCTTTGACGAAGGTGCTCGCAGCCGATCAGCGTGAGCAGGCCGCCCGGGCAAACCTGACGAATGCACGTACAGAACTCGCCTCGGTTTCGTCACCCGACAAAGAGAGCCTGACAGCCGCGATCGGCAAGGCCCGTATTGATTACGCCGAAGCAGCAAAACGCCTCGAGACCGAGGTCCCCGATCTTCGATTGACGGTGCGCCCCACCGACCTCAAGGCATTGCAGGCATCGGTCGGTCCGCGGGAAGCGATAATTTCGTATCTTGTGACGCCGGATACACTGTTCATTTTTGTGGTTCGACGCGATGGTGTCTCCGCACGGCCGGTTCCAATAACCCGCAACGTTCTCCGGACGCTGATCGCGCGGACCCGAGAAGGACTGAAAGAATTCAGCGACGATTTTTATCAGCTTTCATCTGACGCCGACACAGGGTTTGCGATGGAAAAAGCCCGTCCGGATCTACGCTTCAGTGATAACAGCGAGTATTACAAAAAGCATCTTGCCCCGCTAAACAATTCACTAAAGTCCCTCTATCAGAAGATGGTCACACCCGTCGAAGATCTGATATCGGACGCCGACACCCTAAAGGTCATACCTAACGCCGAGTTGTTTCTTTTGCCGATTGCGGCCCTGATCTCACCAAAGGACAATAAGTATCTGCTCGAGAGGTATTCACTGGTTTTCGCTACGGCTGGCGACCTGTCAAATTCAAAAAAAACCGGCCCCGGTTCGCTGCTGATCGCGTTTGGAAATCCGACCGAGGCCAATCTGGATGGTGCTCTCGAGGAGGTAAGAGCGATCCAGAAGGTGTTTCGCAGCTCTAAGCTGTATACCGAGGATAAGGCGACAAAGGAACAACTCTTCAAGCTGACGTCGGCTAAGATCCTTCATTTTGCGACGCACGGGCATATTAAAAGTCCGCCACAATCGAGTACCATCCAGCTTGCGCATTTACCAAATATTGCCGAACCGGACCTGAGCTATGGCGAGATATGGAAACTCCCGCTGCGGTCGACCGATATGGTTGTCCTGTCGGCGTGCGAGACCGCCCTCGGCGGAGTCTCCGGAACAGAGGCGGGCGTGTTTATCGAGGCGTTCCGCAAGATGACAAACACGGTAGCAGCCAGTCTGTGGTCTGTCGACGATTTCGCGACACGGGAACTTATGGTCGAGTTCTATAAGAATCTAGCCGCCGGTCAGACCCGTTCGTCATCGATGCGTTCAGCTCAGTTGAAGCTTTTACGTGATGGCCGGACAAAGAACCCTTTGTTTTGGGCGGCATTTGTACTTTATGGCGACGGCGGCCGGCTCTTGGGCACAGCGGCCACAACGGTTCGCCCAAAACGAAACGAAATGAAATAGGAGGAACATGTTATGAGTAATGAGAATGACGTGGTCACAAGCGTTTTCGGCAAGGTCACAAGACGCGAGCTGCTTACCCGACTGGCGATGTCAGGTCTGGCGATCGGGCTATCAGGTTCGGAGCTCCTAGCGTCGACGGGCTTATTAGATGATGCGGCCGCGCCGCCAAAGCCGATCGGAGGCACACCTTTTCGCGAGATCACGCGGTTTCAGACGTATGTCGATGAAAAATTTGATATCTCGGCGCTTCAGAAGGCAGGAATGCCAAGACCGCGTACCCGCGACGTTTCATGGTTCGACAAGCCAAGTAATGCCGTTGGCGTAAGTTTGCTTCAATTTACAAATACTCCGCGTGCGCCGCTCAACAGCTGTGCTCAGGCGGCCTGCGCTACGATCCTCAATTTCTACAAGAAAGCACCGACGGGTCTCGCCGGTGATGCGATCACGGACAAGATCTACGCCGAGTTTCCCCCCGACGGAGGCGAGCGGGGCACCAGCTTTCGCCACACGATCAAAATAATGGAGGCGTTTGGTTTACAGACATGGTCGGGCCGGAGCAATGAGCTGGGCGCCGATACGATGATCGAAAAGCTCAAGACCTATGTATCGCAGGGTCGCCCGTGCACGCTTCTGCTTGATCTGAAGAAACCCCAGGGCATCACCGGGACCGGAATGGTCGGCCATTTCGTTGTTGTTTTTGCCTATAACGACACGCACGTCTTTATGACGAACTGGAACAAGAAATGGAAGAACGATTGGGAAACGTTCAAGGTCGCATGGAGCCTGCCCGATTCGCAAAACCACCATCTGCTGGCGGTGGGATGGGCATAGTTGGCGTCAAATTCTCATTGGAAACGCGACTAACGCTATGTTAGCCGCGTTTTTCAATTTAGGCTAAAATGTTCCTGGGTCAATCATGATAGAACGCTACACACTTCCCGAAATGGGCGCCGTATGGTCGCTCCAGAACAAATTCCAAAAATGGCTTGATGTCGAGATCGCCGTGTGCGAGGTCCACGCCGAGGACGGGACGATCCCCGAAGATGCGCTGAAAGATATCAAGGCGAAGGCCGCGTTTACGGTTGAGCGAATAAACGAGATCGAAAAGACGACAGATCACGATGTGATCGCGTTCACTACAAACCTTGCCGAAAATATCGGTCCGGCGTCGCGATTTGTGCATTACGGGCTTACATCGAGCGATGTAGTCGATACAGCAAACGCTCTGCTGCTCAAGCAATCGTGTGACATTTTGCTGGCAAAGGTTGATGATCTGATGGCGGTGCTAAAGCGTCGGGCTTTCGAATTCAAAGATACGCCGCAGATCGGCCGCACACACGGCATTCACGCGGAGCCCACATCTTTCGGGCTAACGTGGGCGCTTTGGTTCGAAGATATGAAAGCGAACCGTGCCAGGCTCACCGCAGCGCGGCAAGCCGTTTCGAAAGGGAAGATCTCGGGCGCCGTAGGTGCCTTTGCACATCTCTCGCCAGACGTCGAGAGGCGTGTCTGCGAAAAGCTCGGCATCGAGGCGGCCAGGGCGTCGACCCAGGTCATTCAGCGCGAATCATACGCCGAATATCTTTGCACGCTCGCGATAGTTGCATCCTCGCTCGAGAAGATCGCACTTCAGGTCAGGCATTGGCAGCGTACCGAAGTGCGTGAGGCTCAGGAGGCATTCAAGAAGGGCCAGAAAGGCTCTTCGGCGATGCCGCACAAGCGAAATCCGATACTTTCGGAGCGAATTTGCGGCATGGCCCGTACCGTTCGTGCGAACGCCGTCGTCGGCCTCGAGAACGTCGCTTTATGGCACGAACGCGATATCTCGCATTCGTCCGCCGAACGCATCGTTCTGCCCGATTCTTCCGCTACGCTCGATTATCTGCTCGCCAAGGCGGCCGGCCTTCTCGACACCCTCGTCGTTTATCCCGAGAACATGCTCAAGAACCTGAACCTGACTCGCGGGCTGGTATTTAGCGGGCAATTGATGCTAGCCCTCACGCAAAAGGACGTTACGCGCGAGGACGCATACGTTTACACACAGCGAAATGCGATGCGGGTCTGGGATGAAGGCGGCGAGTATGAAGAGCTTGTAAAGAGCGACGCGGACATTGCGTCGAGGTTAACTCCCGACGAAATTGCCCGCGTCTTTGATCTGCAACATTACCTGCGCAATGTCGATAAGGTTTTTGAAAGGGTCTTCGGTTAGTTCGACCAGTTGTCAGCCATGCCGCCGATGACCGGAAGCTTGAACTGCTTGCCCATAAAGCCCATGATGCAGCCGACGACCGAGAGAACGAACGGGCCGATGATGCAAACCACCCAGACCACCAGACTCAACAGTGAGAGGATCATCGAATTGGCAGCCGCTCCGGCGACAGCGACGATCATGGTCAGGACATACCCGACGATCATCAGGGCGATCAGCATTAGCGACTGAAACGCGGCAAAGCGAGCCATCTTGTTTGTCTTGTCAGTTGCGATGATGATGATGCTCATCACCAGGTTGACCAGACAGATCGGCAAATAGGCGAGTCCCGCCGCGACATTGGTGTCCAGGCCTAAGGCCGACTTTCCAGAGTTTTCCATAACCTTTAGAGTTCTCCTTTGTGAAGTTTAGAAATTGGAACTATTGCTTGTCAGAAATTCAGGTGAAATCTAACATAAGACTTTGATAAATACAAGAAAACGCGTCAAAATCTACAATTTATTTCGACTCGTTTTATGAAAGCCTTAGTCTACGTAACACTAAAACCGAGCGTTCTCGATCCGCAGGGAAAAGCTATTCATCATTCTGCAGAACTCTTGGGATACACAGAACTTGCAGATATTCGTCAGGGAAAGTACTTTGAGGTCACTTTTTCTGATGGCGTGTCGGTCGACTCGGCGCGTGATGCCGCCGAGCGTATCGCAAAGGATGTTCTTGCCAATCCGGTGATCGAGGATTACAGAGTGGAGATCGCACAATGAAGTTTGGGGTCATCGTTTTTCCCGGCTCGAATTGCGACCACGACGCATACCACGTCATCTCAAAGCACGTCGGCCAGCCGGTCGATTTCATCTGGCACAAAGAGACCGACCTGAGCGGGTTTGACGCTGTCATTGTCCCTGGAGGATTTTCATACGGCGACTATCTGCGGGCGGGTGCGTTGGCGAGGTTTTCGCCCGTGATGGAGTCGGTCAAAAGATTTGCCGCCGAGGGCAACTTTGTCTTTGGCATTTGCAACGGGTTTCAGATCCTGTGCGAGAGCGGACTGCTGCCCGGTGCGCTCAGGCGCAATGCGGGCCTCAACTTCATCTGCCGCCACGTCAATCTCAAACTCGAGAATCCGGATACGCCTTTCACATCTATGGTCGATCCGAACAAGGTCCTGTCGATACCGATCGCCCACGCCGAGGGCAATTTTACCTGCGACGACGAAACCTATAACAGGCTCCAGGAAAATGGCCAGATCGTATTCCGCTACTGCGATGAAAATGGCGAGGTCACCGAGGCCGCAAATCCGAACGGCTCGCGCGGCAATATCGCCGGTATCTGCAATCAGGACCGCAACGTCCTGGGCATGATGCCGCACCCCGAACGAGCCTGCGAGGAAATGCTCGGTTCAAACGACGGCCGTGATATCTTCCGCTCGCTGACCTCGACGATCGTGCGTCTCGCGGCGTGATCGATCAATAGTGTTGTACTAAAGGGCCCCGCTAAATCGAGTACAACAAAATACGAAGTAGGGAAAATAGCCGAAAGAAGGCTTGTTTGAGTCACCTTGAATGAAAAGGCTGCCCCATGGGGCAGCCTTTTCGGTTCGGATCGGAGCCGCAACTATTGTTCGAGAGAGTTTATCCTGATGCCGCCGTTCGTGGTGATGACCCTGATCGGGGCACCACCGCCGTTAATGCTCTGTGTTACGGTTCGTGGCCGCCTGCCCCAGCCGCCCTTGAGGTCTTCGGTCGTGACGTTCAGTTCGGGGATGTCGCTTTTGAAACCGCCATTAACGGTGCCGGTCTCGATCTGAGCAGCATAATTCCGTGCCATCGTCAGGTTGACGCCGCCGTTCTTGGTCTCGACATCGAGGCCGGTTCCTCGCCACGAACTGCCGCCGAGCACGACGTTTACGCCGCCGTTATTCGTGCGGCCCTTAACGTCACCCGAGAGGTTCTTTAGGCTGACACCGCCGTTGTGGGTCTCAAACTCGGAGCTGCCATCGACGTTGGCGATCGATATGCCGCCGTTGTGTGCCGTGAGTTTCAGATTGCTCGAGCGCGGAACCACGAGCTGAAAGGACACTGACCAACCCTCGCCGTCAGGCGTGCCCTCAGCCCTTATCGTGCCGGCTGTACTGATCCTGATCCCGTTTGCGGCGACCTTTGCGGCAGCATCGCTCGTTCCCCAAGCTTGTACACACGCTCGAACGAGAACGTCGCTCCGGTCTTCACCCGAGACGCTTACGCCGCCATTCTTGCCGGCGTCGACGGCAATCGTTCCTCCGGCCGCGACGGTGAGTTCGCGAAGCTCGCTGAACGATACTTTTTCGTCAGACGACCAATTCCAGTTTTGGCAGAATCCGCGCTCTTTGTCCTTTATTTTTGCGTCTGTCTTGGCGTGGTCCTGGCCAAACGCGGCCGTCGCACTGATCCCGATCGCGGCTGCCGCAAACGCGGCGGCGATGTATTTAAGATTTCGAGTGATGAATTTCATTTTTGAGCGTAGCCCTCCAAGGTGTAGTGATTCAGAAATTTGCTTTCTGAGGTCAATACACCGCGGAAACCCGATTTGTGACAGAGAGACGCTAACCTGTTAGGTGAGTTTGACCTGAAGGCCGTCGGTATTAAGGCGCCAGTCGAGTACACGGGCTCCGTCTTCTGCGGCAAGTGCCGCTTCGACATGGCCTCGGCGGCCTTCTTCGCAAAAGAATGCCATACATCCGCCGCCGCCTGCACCGCAGACCTTTGGAGCGATCGCACCATTCGCCATCGCGACCTCGATCAGATGGTCCATCTGGGGCGTAGTGATATTCGGGGATAGACGCTTTCGCTGCGGGTGCGCCGCAGCGAGTATTTGGCCGACAGCATCCCAGGCACCGCTGCGAAGGGCCGCACGCATCTTCAGCGACGTATCGCGGATGCCTTCGAAGATCTCAAAGATCTCAGGATCGCCGTCAATATGTGCCTTTGTGATCTCCCAATTATTTGTGCCCGAGTTGCGGGGCTCGCCGGTGTAGCAAACGGCGATACGGCTCTCGAGGGTGTCGGTATTGACGCTTAGCGGTTCGCGCTCGATCCCCGCCGGGCTGAATTTTATCGACGCGATGCCGCCGTATTGAGCCGAGTAGTAATCCTGAAAGCCGGTCGGCACTTTGATCACCTGGCACTCGACGTTCGCAGCGATAGGAATGAAACGGTCCGGCGCATACCGGTCTCCGACAAGCTTATTCAAGGCACCGATGCACGCAATGTTGAGCGTTGACGAGCCCGCAAGGCCGGCTCCGGCCGGCGCTTCCGACTCGGTCACCATGTGAAAGCCGATTTCAGGACGAAAAAAGTACACTAGCTTTGACAGTAGCGAAAGCCGAGGCTCGTCCCGCAAGCTGCTGATGCCGGCAACTGTCGTTTCGACCCGCTCTGCCTGATCGATCGATTCAAGAATGATGCGGTCGTCGTCGCGTGTCTCGATGCGGCAGTGAGCCAGCATGCTGATGGCAAAATTTACGGTCGCCGCTCCCTCATGAAAAAGGAAGAGAGGTGGAATGTCGATCGTGCCGCCTGCAAGGTCAACACGAGTTGGAGCAGAAGATTCAATTATCACTAGGTAACCCTCGGAAAAATTAGAAAAGGTGATTCTATCGTATGGACGGTAAATGAGTGCAATGCAATGGCTATTTTTTTAAGGTCTCAGAAGGTTTGGCGGCGGCACTCTCGATCTCGTCTCGGTTCGTTTCGCGGGTCAGGTGGAGCCGTTCGCCAAGATCGTGAAGTTTTTCCTGCGCGACCTCTTCGACCGCAAGCAATCTTTCTTCGATCTTCTGGATCGTTTCTGGAGCCGCGGCCTCGACCTTTTCGGAGAGCCAATACCGCTCGATAACGTAAAAGACGATGACCCCGACCATCACGATCATGAAGAGAGCGATCCCTACTCGCTGGTAGTCACCGATCATCGACGTGATCGCTCCGCTAAAGAAATATCCGACACCGGAGAGCATTAACACCCAAAGAAAGCAGCTGAGAGCGCTAAGGCTGAGAAAGCGCATGAAGGGCATTTTCCCGACACCGTAAAAGACGCACATTGCGACGCGGATGCCGTAAATGTATTTAGAAATGATGATCGCGGAGCCGCCAAACTTGTCTATGAGCTTCTCGATACGCGGCTGAGCGACCTGGTAAAAGCGATAGTCCTTTGCGTTCTCGTGGAAGATGCGGCCAATGCCGTAACCAAAACAATCGCCAACAACGCCGCCGAGCGTACCGAAAAAGATGACCTTTAAGAAGCTGTATGGACCGAAGAAGCCACTGTGGGCAAGTACGCCGGAAAGGAGTAGCGTGATGTCGCCTTCAACGGTACATAGCGCGAAAACGGCAAATATACCCCATTCCGCGACTAGCTCGTTAAACTGCTGTTCCATATCGCTGCGGCGAACTTCGCCTTTCGACGACCTTCAAAAGATTAACTTTCTGCTGAGGTACAGTCAACAAAAGGCACCGCCGCTGATATCATCCGAGCAGGGAAGTTTATGGCATCGTCCGCAAAACATCGCTTCAAGAAATCGCATCTGGTGCGATTTGTTTCGTGGTTGGTGTTTCACAATCCGGTGGATCTTTTGGCATCTGCTTTTCCCGTGCGCAAGCGATCGGGAGGCAGGAAGCGAGTCGTTTTCATCAAAATGGACGGCATCGGCGATCACATAATCTGGACCGCGTCGTTTGGCTTGATCGAGAGACTTTATCCGGCGGAAACGCATGAACTTATTCTTGTCTCTAACGAACGAAATCGGGACCTTGCGGGATCGGCGGATCTTTTTGAGCAGAAATACTATGTGGACGCAAGGTCGTTCGCTTCATCGCCAACGTATCGATTTCAGAAGCTGCGGGAGATCAAGTCGCTTGGAGCAGACGTTGTGATCAACCCCCGGACGACAAGAGATTTCTTGTGGGGCGATTCGCTTGTACGAGCCAGCGGAGCTCCAATTCGGATCGGAAGTGTCGGGATAAATAACCTGATGTCGCCGTTGCAGGAAAGGATCTCGGCACGCTGGTACACCGAGCTCCGGCCGGCCCCCGCGGAGAATATGCATGAGCTTGTGGCAAATGCTGAATTCCTTGGGGCTGACGGATCCGAGATCAGTCTGCCGCTAAGGATCGAGGCTGCTGCCGCGAGCGGTCAGGCGGCACTGTTGCCGGACGAGGACCATGCGGTCATTTTTGTTGGAGCATTCACCGAGGATAAGCGATGGCCGGTCGCAAGTTTTGCCGAGGCAGCAAAGATCATCTCTCGAGAGATTGGTCTCAAAATAGTTCTGTGCGGCGGTCCCGGTGAAAACGAACTGGGAGTCGAATTTGCCCGGTACTTTGACGGTGAGTTCGTCAATCTGATTGGGAAGTCGACGTTGATCGAACTCTCTGAGGTTGTCTCACGTGCAAAATTGATCGTTTCGAATGATACATCGGCGGGCCACATCGCGGTCGCACAGGGTTGTCCGGCGATCGTCGTAACTCCCGGAAACCACGTCGGGCGTTATTATCCGTACCCTGACGGACTTTCCGAAAAAGGCGTAAAGCTGATCGCGGTAATGCATGAGATGCCATGTTTTGGGTGCGGTTGGAATTGCATCTACACAGAGTTGGCTGAGAATTTGCCAAAGCCCTGTATAGCCAATGTGACACCGCAGGACGTGGCCCGGGCCGCGACGAAGCTGTTAGGCGGACATGAGGTTTGACGTTTGATAGACAGGTGACTAAAATCGCGGTAGTTTGAGATCGGAAACTAGTTGGAATTATGACTGATCAACAAGATCGAACGGACAAAAGCCTCGGCATCGAGATTTCGCGTACATCCGTTAACGCGGTAGTCGTTGACTCGTCAGGTGCCGTTCTGACGTCGAGTCGCGACCCCATCGGCCCTGGAGGGAACTCGGCTGCCGGACTTAACGAGATCGCTGACGCGCTTAGAGGCGATCACCCCGAGATCGCCAGTATCGGTATTGCAGTGCCAGGCCTTGTTGATCGGAAGACCAGACGGGTCGCATTTTCGGCGAATATTCCCGCGAGTGCCGATACTAATATTGCAGACGACCTCGAGGCCGCGATCGGTCTGAAAGTCCATATCGAGAATGATGCTAATGCCGCTGCATACGGCGAGTACGTTGTCGGTGCAGGCAAAGGCTGCCGGAACATGTTCTACGCGACGCTGGGCGACGGCGTTGGCGGGGCATTTATCTTTGACGGTTCTATTTGGCACGGCGCGTCCGGGTTTGCGGGAGAGTTCGGCTACGTTCCGATCAATTCCGAGGGCACTCGTCTTGAGGATGTAGCTTCGTCCGCGAATATCATTCGACGCACGCGAGCACGGTTTCATCAGGATAGTACGTCTTCGCTAAGCAAACTGGCAGAAGAAGAGATCGGCCTCCATGAGATCATCCGTGCTGCAGAGAACGAGGATGATTTTGCCCAACTGATGCTAGAAAGGACCGGCACGTACGTAGGCACTGGTATCGCGAGCGTCATCAACCTGCTCAATCTTGAGAGGATTGTAGTGGGCGGCGAGATCATGCAGGCCAAACATCTTGTTTTGAATGCGATAGTCGAGCGGGCAAGAGAATTATCCTTTGAGCCGTCGTTCGCATCGGCCGCGATCGTGGAAGGGAACCTCGGTCAGGACGCCGCTGCAATTGGGGCCGCACTTGTGACCTGGATCACTGCGTAAACAGAATAATTTGATAGATTAATACATTTTATTAACGGAACTTATTCGACAGACAATTGCGAAACACCCGGGTGGAGCTTAATTTCTAATTGTGCAAGTTGCGGAATTTTTACGTTTTAGTAAAATCGTAAGAGTTTTTGAGTACGCAATCTTAAGAAGATAGTACGGACAGCCGAGTTTTCCTGAGTTATTTTCGGTTTCGGGGAGATCGGGGTCTGATTTTTGTAATCGAAATTCGCGTAAAAGCTACTGATGCCGCAAATTTTTAACAAGAGCGCAAACAACATCGCCAGGATCAGTATGGTCATGGTAGTAGTCTTGGCCGGTACGGCGTTCTTTGCATACACGCAGATCGCCCGCTCGTCATATCTCACGGGACGGTATCTCGAGAAGCAGCAACCGGTTCAGTTCAGCCATAAGCATCACGTTGGTGATGACGGTATCGATTGCCGCTACTGTCATCAGACCGTTGAGACCACTGCTTCGGCGGGTATGCCCTCGACGCAGACCTGTATGAACTGCCACAGTCAGATCTGGGCTGACAGCCCGTATCTCGAACCGGTCAGGGCGAGCTTCCGTGATAATAAGCCTATTGAGTGGGAGCGGGTTCACGACCTGCCTGAGTACACGTACTTCAATCACAGTATTCACGTAGCAAAGGGCGTCGGTTGCTCCACTTGTCACGGCGACATAAGCAACATGCCGGCGGTCTTCCAGGAAAACACGCTTCAGATGGAGTGGTGCCTGGCTTGCCACCGAAACCCCGAGAACTTTATCCGGCCAAAATCTGAGATCTATAACATGCAGTGGAAGGACGGAGATATTGACGCCAACGAGCGAAAGACGCTAAAGGCCGATTATAAGATCCGAAGTAAGGAAATGATGACAAGCTGCTCGACTTGTCACCGATAGAGCGAAATCGAATAGGAATCGAAACGAAAGATGTCGAACCCGGAAACCAAACAGAGTTTTGCCGCACTGCGTGACAGTATTCTGGCGCAAAACGGAAAGGCCTATTGGCGCAGCCTCGAAGAGCACGCCGATACGCCCGAATTCAGAGAGTTCGTTGCTGAGGAATATCCGCACGAGATCGAGCATTGGGACAACGGCCTCAGTAGACGCAATTTTGTTAAGGTGATGGGGGCGTCGCTTGCCCTGGCGGGATTGAGCGGATGCGTTATTCAGCCGCCGGAGAAGATCGTCCCGTACGTTACGCCGCAGGACGGAATGCTTCCCGGCAAGGCAAATTTTTACGCGACCTCTATGTCGCTTGGCGGGACCTCGATCGGGCTTTTGGCAAAGTCGTTTGACGGCCGTCCCGTAAAGGTAGAGGGAAATCCCGATCACCCGGGCAGCCGTGGTGCTACCGACATCTACGCCCAAGCGTCGGTGCTCGGAATGTACGATCCTGACAGATCTCAGGAGGTGTCTTTTCGCGGAAATCCTAAGAATTGGGAATCTTTTAGTGGAGAATTTCGTGCCGCGATCGAAGAGAACCGCAAGGACGGTGGTTCGGGCATCAGGTTCTTGACCGAAACCGTTACCTCACCTACTTTGATCGATCAGTTCAACCGCTTAAAGGCTGACCTGCCCAATGCAAAGTGGGTCCAGTACGAGCCGATCAATGCCGACAACGCGATGGCCGGGGCGAAGATGGCTTTCGGAGCACCGGTCCAGACGATCTACAAGTTTGACAAAGCCGAGCGGATCTTGTCGCTCGACGCTGATATATTTTCCGGCTTTAACGTCGCCTATATCAAAGATTTTGCCAAGGGCCGTCAGTTTGACGAGGAGCACAAGGAGATCAATCGCCTTTACTCCGTCGAGACAACGGTAACGATCACCGGTGCTAAGGCTGATCACCGCATTTCGGTGAAGCCCAGCCAGCTTTCGGAGGTTGCTAAGGCGATCGCGAAGGCGCTCGGGGTTGCAGGCGTAACTTCTACGTATACTGACAATGCTCAGTGGATCACCGCAATGGCGAAGGATCTTAATGAGCACAAAGGTAAATCACTGGTTGTTGCTGGCGATCATGCTTCGCCGATGGTGCATGCCCTTGCTCACGCCATGAACGCTGCTCTGGGCAACGTTGGTCAGACAGTGGTTTATTCCGAGCCCTTCTCGGCTAACAGCGATAAGCTCCAGATCGAACAGTATAGGGAGTTGATAGGCGATATCGACGCCGGCAAGGTCAAAATGCTCGTGATCCTTGGCGGAAATCCCGTGTACAATTCGCCTGCGGATCTTAAATTGTCGGCAGAGCGTCTTAACAAGGTCCCGCTTCGCGTTCATCTCGGGTTGTACTTTGACGAGACCGCCGAGCTTTGTCATTGGCATGTCCATGAAAAGCACTATCTCGAGAGTTGGGCTGACGGACGCGCTTACGACGGCACTGTTTCACTGACCCAGCCGCTGATCGCTCCGCTATATGACGGCAAGAGCGTGTACGAGGTAGTTCAACTTTTCTTCAAAGAGAATTTTGACAAGAAAGACCTCGACATCGTCAAGGAATATTGGCAAAAGGCCAACATTATACCTGCGGCTGCGGTCAAAGCCGAAACAAAAGCAGCCGAGAAGCCTGCCGGTGACCATACGGCTGCCGCAAGCGAGACGGGCAAATCTGAAGCCAAGCCCGATGCTGGAAAGACCTCAGCCGAGGTGAAAGAACAGCCCGCAAAAGCCGCGAAGGAAGCGCCAAGGGCTGCGGCAATTCCAGCTCCGGCCGCGAGTACAGCGGCACCAGCGACGGCCCCCAAGAACTTTGAGGACAATTGGCGTAAGGCTGTTCACGACGGCGTTATCCCGAATACCGCCGCTGCCGCAAAGACGGTCACGGTCAACGCCGCTTTTGTCAGCCAGCCGGAAGCAAAGCCGGCGGGCAGCGGACTTGAGATCTCGATCATGCCTGATCCGAGCGTCTATGATGGCCGTTTCGCCAACAACGGTTGGCTGCAGGAACTGCCGAACCCACTGAATAAGATCACTTGGGAGAATGTCGCCCTGGTGAGCCCGAGGACCGCCGAGAAGCTCGGCGTTAACGTTGCTAACGACAAGGATGAAAAATCCGGCGGCGTACGCGGAACGAGTTTCATCACGACACGCGGTGGAAATATGTCCTCAGATCTTGTCACGCTCAAGTATCAGGGCGGTGAGATAGCCGCTCCGGTTCCGATGTGGATCGCACCCGGCCAGCCGGATGACGTCGTCACTGTCTACATGGGTTACGGCCGAAAGCGAGCAGGAAAGGTGGGGACGGGCTTGGGATACAACGCTTTTGACGTCCGCCGTTCGGACGCGATGAATTACGGCTTCGGCGAGATCGTCAAAAAGAATGCGACGACGGAGATCGCCTCGACCCAGATCCATTTCAATATGGAAGGTCGCGACATCCTGAGGGTTTGGGACCTTGAGGAGTTCGAAAAGAATCCGGAGCTCGGGCATCAGCACGACGAATATCCGAAGTCGATGTACCCGTACGAGCAGCATCAGGCAGTTTACGACCAGAATTACAAATGGGGCATGACGATCGACCTCAATTCGTGTGTCGGCTGTAATGCCTGTGTCGTAGCTTGCCAGTCCGAAAATAATATTCCGGTCGTCGGTAAGGAACAGGTAGAACGCAGCCGCGAAATGCACTGGCTGCGGGTCGACGCCTACTACGGCGGCGAGGATGTCAACAACCCTGAAGGTCCGCATTTTCAGCCTGTGCTCTGCCAGCAGTGCGAGCAGGCTCCTTGCGAGGTGGTTTGTCCGGTTCACGCGACCGTACACAGTGCCGAGGGCCTTAACGACATGGTTTACAACCGATGTGTCGGGACGCGTTATTGCTCGAACAACTGTCCTTACAAGGTAAGGCGATTCAATTTCCTTCTCTATCAGGATTGGAATACGCCTCAGTACAAACTGATGCGTAATCCTGAAGTGTCGATCCGCAGCCGCGGTGTGATGGAAAAGTGCACATTCTGCACCCAGCGCATCTCAGCGGCCCGGATCGAGGCTGAAAAAGACGGCCGCAAGGTGCGTGACGGCGAGGTCATGACAGCTTGTCAGTCGGCGTGCCCGGCGGAGGCGATCACCTTCGGTGATATGCATGACCCGAACAGCAAGATCGCCAAGACAAAGAAGGACCATCGCAATTACAAGCTTCTCAATGAATTGAACACTCAGCCGCGAACGACTTACCTCGCAGGGTTGAAGAACCAGAACAAGGAAATGCCCGATTACAAGGCTCCAAAGCAAGACAAGCACGAAGCCGCCCCGAAGGCGAAGACCACCGGAGGAGAAGCGCACTAGGCTTATGCAGGACGCAAAGGAACTCAAACAGAAACTCCATCCGGCAATGATCGAGGGGGATCATTCTTACGCCAGCGTTACTGACAAGATCAGTGACGTGACGCTTAAGAAGCGAACTCCCTTTCACTGGTTTATCGGATTTGGCATCGCGTTCATGGTCGCTCAGGCACTGCTTTTTGCAGTAGTTTGGCTTCTGGCGAACGGAATCGGCGTATGGGGAAACAATCAACCGGTCGGCTGGGCTTTTGACATCATTAACTTTGTTTGGTGGATCGGTATCGGCCATGCCGGGACCTTGATCTCGGCGATCCTGCTTCTCTTGAACCAGAAGTGGCGAACGTCGATCAACCGTTTTGCCGAGGCGATGACGCTTTTCGCCGTGGCCTGCGCGGCCATGTTCCCCTTGCTCCACACTGGCCGCCCATGGCTTGCTGCATATTGGCTATTCCCTTATCCGAATACGATGGGGATCTGGCCGAACTTCCGCAGCCCCCTGATATGGGACGTTTTTGCGGTCTCAACGTACGCGACGGTCTCGCTGCTGTTCTGGTACGTAGGGCTTATTCCTGACTTTGCTACCCTGCGTGACCGTGCCAAGAATAAGTTCTTTAGATTTGTTTATGCCGCCCTTTCATGGGGATGGCGCGGATCTGCCCGCCACTGGCATCGCTATGAGATCACTTACTTGATCCTAGCCGGCCTTTCGACACCTCTTGTGCTTTCAGTTCACTCGATCGTGTCATTCGACTTCTCGGTGTCGCAGATACCCGGCTGGCACGCCACGATCTTTCCGCCGTATTTTGTTGCGGGAGCAGTGTTTGCGGGCTTCGCGATGGTGCTCATCCTCTGTATCCCGCTTCGCCATTGGTACCGGATGCAGGATTTCATTACGCACCAACACCTGATCTACATGGCAAAGGTCATGTTGGCGACAGGGTTGATCGTAGTTTACGGCTACGCGATGGAAGGCTTTTTCGGCTGGTACAGTGCGTCGCAGTACGAAGTCTTCATGGTGAAGAACCGAATCTGGGAAGGGCCATACTGGTGGTCGTACTGGCTGCTGCTTTTCTGCAACGGACTTTCCATCCAGCTGCTTTGGTTCAAGCGTTTCAGAGAAAGCGAATTTTGGCTTTTCCTGATATCCATCATCGTTAGCGTCGGCATGTGGCTTGAGCGGTTCGTTATCATTGTGACGAGCCTCCACCGTGACTTTTTGCCGAGTTCGTGGGCGATGTACAGCCCGCGAGTATGGGACTGGACGATGTTTATCGGTACGATCGGGTTCTTCTTTACCCTGATCTACCTGTTCGTCAGGTTTGTACCGATCATTTCGATATTTGAGGTCCGCACGCTGCTACCGGAGGCAAATGTGCACGGGCATCAACAGGATTTTGACGAAAGTGTGCTCGAGATCGAATACACGTATGACCGTACCGATCCGCCGAACGAATAGTTTTTGAGATCGATTGTTAGAGCTATGGGAAACAACCTTCACGGGATTTTAGCTGAATTCGATACGGCGACGCAGTTGGTCGATGCCGCTCGCAAGGTGCGCGATGCCGGCTATACGAAGACCGACGCGTTCTCACCGTTTCCTCTGCACGAGATCGATGAAGCTCTTGGTATTAAGCGGAGTATTCTGCCGTATTTGATCTTTACCGGCGGTATCACTGGACTCCTTTCCGGCCTGGGCCTGCAGTATTTCGTTCACGTGATCGATTGGCCGATCATCGTCGGCGGCCGCCCGCACTTCAGCCTTCCGGCGTTTGTGCCGCCTGCTTACGAATTGACGATACTCTTTTCGGCATTTGTAGCGGTCTTTGGAATGCTGTTCCTTAACGGACTGCCTGCTCCGTATCATCCGGTGTTTAACGTGCCCCGTTTCGCATTGGCGACCCGTGAGAAGTTTTTCCTGATCATTCAGTCGGACGACCCGAAATACGATTACGAAGAGACCAAGAGTTTTATGCAGACTTTGGACGCACAGGAGGTTTTCGATGTTGAAGAATAGACCTCCCAGATTGCGAAGTGTACTGGTCGGAGCTTTTTGTCTTTTGTCGATCGGCTGTGGTGTCCGATTCGACATGCAGGACCAGCCCAGGTACAAAACTTACAAAAAGAGCGACTTCTTTGCCGATAAGCGCGGTTCGCGTGACAAGGTCTTGGGTACTGTGGCCCGTGGTCAACTGAACGAAAACAAGGGCTTTTACACGGGAAAGATCGATAATCCGGACCCGAATGTACAAGTTCAGACCACGACGAATGCAGCCGGGAATACCATTGTAACGAGCTTTCCGAACGACATTGACGAATTTCCGATCCCGGTGACAAAGGAATTGGTCGAGCGCGGACAGGAACGCTACAACATTCACTGTATTGTCTGCCACGGACCGGTGGGCAACGGCGACGGAATGATCGTTCGCCGAGGGTTTTCGCCTCCTCCGACATATCATGACGATCGGCTTAGAAACGCTCCTGTTGGACATTTCTTCGATGTGATCACGAATGGCTGGGGCAAGATGAGCAGCTATTCTTATGCGATCCAGCCCGCAGACCGGTGGGCGATCGTCGCCTATATACGGGCACTCCAGGTTAGCCAGAATCCGGAAGAGATCCAAAAGATGAGTTCAAAAACTGAGTCAAACTCAGCACCTCCGCAGTCAAGTGATAAGACCGAAACGCACGGAGGTAAACCGTAAATGGGGAACCCTGAGAACTACAAGGCACCCGCAGATATCAATCGCCTCCGCGCTATTGCGCTCGGTGTGGGTGGTATTGCACTGGTCGTCTGGGCTGTCGGCGTATATTTCAACACTGAGCAAGCTCTGCGTTCCTGGCTGCTTGGGTTTATTTTCTGGGGCGGTATCGGGATCGGCAGCCTGGGTGTATTGCTTCTTCAGTATCTTACCGGCGGAGCCTGGGGCGTTGTGATCCGTAGGATCGTTGAGGCAGGTTCGCGGACATTGCCCTTGATCGTGCTGATGTTCATTCCGATCGCGATCGGCGTTTATACCCACAACATCTACGAATGGACACATATGGCACCGACGGAGCACGCTATCGAAGCTCGCGGGCCATACCTTACGACGTGGTTCTGGATCCTAAGGTCATTCGGCTACTTCGCATTGTGGGGAGTGATGGTCTATCTTCTCAACAAATGGGGAGCTGACCAGGACAAGACAAACACTGTCGAAGAATCGAGGCTTGTCCTAGAGAAGGCATCTCGGTTTTCCGGGCCGACCATGGTCTTCTACTGTCTCGTTGTAACATTTGCGGTTGTCGATTGGATCATGACTCTCGACCCGCACTGGTTCTCAACGATCTGGGGACTTTTGTTCGTCGCGGGATGGGGCCTGAGCTGTTTCTGTTTCGTCGTCGCGGTCTTGTCATTCCTGATCGACCGATCGCCGATGGACGGGGTCCTCGGAAAGCGCCATTTCCACGACCTGGGCAAATTGATGCTCGCACTTGTGATGGTGTGGGCGTATTTCAATTTTTCGCAGTTCCTTATCATTTGGTCGGGAAACCTGCCTGAGGAAACTACTTGGTTCCTTACCCGCATGAAGGGCGGCTGGGGCTACATGGGCGTAGCCTTGATTTTGTTCCACTTTGCTTTTCCGTACCTGTTGCTCTTAAAGCAGGACCTCAAACGCAAGGCAAAACTTCTGGCGTCGCTGGCCCTGTTCATCTTGTTCATGAGGCTCGTGGATATGTTCTATCAGATCGGGCCGACGTTTCGTGTCGATCCGAATTGGACACTGCCGCAAGGTTCGTTTTACGTAAGCTGGCTTGATATCGTCGGGCCGATCGCTGTTGGCGGCATCTGGCTTTGGTATTTCTTTGGCCAGCTAATGAGCCGGCCGATCGTTCCGGCAAAGGATCCGTATTTCGAGGAGGCGATCGCTCACGGTAAGGGGCATTAAACTGATTTATGTCGTCTAAGAAACACGCAGACACAGTCGAAGATCTGAATAAGGCCTACGAAGAGAACACTATTGGCCTTAAGGGCATCGTTTCGTTCGCCATCGGGCTCTTTCTGCTGATCACGATCACATTTGGCCTCATGTGGGCATTCCTAAGGGTGCTAAGGGATAACCGAGCCGAGGAAAATGCCATGCAGCCCAATCCGATGATCATGACCGAAAAGGAACGGCTGCCCGCTGAGCCTAGACTTCAGGCGGCTCCCGGATTCGGCGTTGATTCCGATAAGGGGCGCGTGAATCTTGAGCTTCAGGCACCACAAGCTGAGTATCGTGAGCTGCAGAAGCAGTGGACCAACCTTTGGGAGCACGGCAAGAAAGACGAAAAGACGGGTGTTGTCACCGTAATGCCGATCGAGCAGGCAAAGGAAAGACTCCTGACCATGCCGCCGAAAGCCAAGTCTGGTGCAGAAGCAGAGGAACTGCTTACTCGTTCGAAAACGTACATTTCTGACGCCGGTGCGGGCCGGATGGCGTCATTGACGAGAAGATAAGTAATGGGTAACGCGAAAGGACAGATCAGAAAAATATCGATATTTGCCGGTTTACTGGCAGCTGTCGTATTTCTCTGTTTACCCGTCTTCTCGCAAAAGCCGGAGCATTACAATTCGCCGCTTTATTCGCCGCGAACCTACGATCCGACGATCTCTGAGGCCAACGGCCTTCCCGAGGTCCTTAAGAAGGTCGGCATCGAACAGAAACTCGGCAACAAGCTACCTCTTGACGCTCAGTTCAAGGATGAGTCGGGCAACAGCGTAAAGCTCGGCAGCTACTTTGGCCAGGGCCGTCCGGTTGTTGTCGCGTTCGTCTATTACGAATGCCCGATGCTTTGCAACCAGGTGCTAAACGGGCTTACAGGTTCGCTCAAGGGCATTTCTTTCGATACAGGTAAGGACTTCGACGTGGTGGCGATCAGTTTCGACGCTCGTGAATTCGACAAGCCCGAGCTTGCAAAGGCAAAAAAGGCCGGATATATGGAGCGGTACGGCAGGCCGGGGACAGAAAAGGGTTGGCATTTTCTCACCGGGACCGAGGAGTCGATCGAGCAGGTAACGTCTGCTGCCGGGTTCAGCTTCAAATGGGACGAAAAGAGCAATCAGTTTGCCCACTCTGCAGGTGTGATGATCGCAACACCCGACGGTACGTTGTCCCGATACCTGTACGGCATCGACTACTCGCCGAAAGATCTCAAGTTCGGGATCATGGAGTCGGCTGAGAACCGCGTGGGTAATGCCGCCGAGCAGCTTCTGCTCTATTGTTATCATTATGACCCCGCGACCGGGAAGTACGGCCTGGCGATCCTGAACGTGATGCGTCTGGGCGGGATCGCGACCTTACTAGGCCTCGGGGCGATGGGGTTCGTGTTTTGGCGGCGGAACAAGAAAAAAGAGTTGTTAGTAGATAGTGAATAGCTAAAGGTTCACTAAGAGAATATGCAGACTACACCGTGGGTACCATTATTTCCTGAGCAGGCGTCATCATTTGCATGGCAGGTCGATGCTTTGTATTTCTACCTGATCGCGGTCAGCGTAGCATTTACGATCCCGATCGTCGCGGCGATCTTTTTCTTTGCACTTAAGTATCGCGAGGTCGAGAAATACGCTACGCCTGAGGAAATGCACGGTTCGATGGTGCTCGAGACCGTTTGGTCGATCATTCCGTTCATCATCTCGATGACGATCTTTCTCGGAGGTGCGATCGTGTACTTTAATCAGTACACTCCGCCCGAAGATGCGATGGAGATTTACGTCGTCGGCAAACAGTGGATGTGGAAGGCCCAGCATCAGACCGGCCAGCGAGAGATCAACGAACTCCACGTACCTGTCAACCGAAAGATCAGGCTTACAATGACCACCGAGGACGTTCTGCACGACTTCTCGATCCCGGCATTCAGGACAAAGGCTGACGTCGTTCCGGGTCGGTACACGTACATGTGGTTCGAGGCGACCAAGCCTGGCAAGTACCACCTTTATTGTGCGGAATATTGCGGCCTCAACCACTCAGGAATGGGTGGCTGGGTCTACGTGATGGAGCAGCGCGATTTTGACAACTGGCTCAGCGGCAATGTTTCCGGACAAACACCGGTCGAGGCAGGAAAGGACCTTTTCCAGAACAAGCTCGGATGCGCTTCTTGCCATGCCGGAGGTCCGCAGCAGCGTGGTGCCAAACTCGAGGGTGTATTTAACACAGACGTTAAGCTTGTTGGCGGAGCGACGGTCAAGGCGGATGAGGCGTATCTGCGCAACTCGATCCTGAATCCCGCGTCTCAGGTCGTCGAGGGATTCCAGCCGATAATGCCCACATTTAAGGGACAGGTGACCGAGGAACAGCTTAATTCGCTGATAGCCTACATCAAGTCACTGTCACCGAACGCAGCCGCATCGACGACTGCCCCGGCAGCGAATACTGCGGCCAGCACGGCGGCAAAACCGGCAGGCACTCCGGCAAAAACAGCGGGAAACAGCAATAAGTAGTTTTTAGAAGATTATGAGCTCGCAAGAAGCAACAATGACAGGCCATTACGGGAAGAAGCTGAATTATTTGACGAACGGCTCGACCCTGAAATCGTGGCTGCTCACAAAGGATCACAAGCGGATCGCGATAATGTATCTGCTCTCAGTGTCGGCATTCTTCTTCATGGGCGGGCTTTATGCTGCGGCCATCAGGCTCGAACTGCTGACGCCAGCGAGCGATCTGCTCGAAACCGGCACGTACAACAAGGTATTTACCCAGCACGGCGTGCTAATGATCTTTTTCTTCCTGATCCCGTCGATCCCTGCGATCTTGGGTAACTTTCTGCTGCCGATCATGATCGGTGCAAAGGATCTTGCCCTGCCGCGGATTAACCTGCTCAGTCTCTACATTTACTGGATCGGCGGCGGATTGACCCTGTTCTCGCTCATGCAGGGCGGTGTTGATACCGGTTGGACGTTCTACACGCCTTACAGCACTACATTCTCGAATTCGTACGTAATGGCCGTCGGCCTCGGCATCTTTATTAACGGATTCTCATCGATCCTTACGGGCCTTAATTTCATCGTCACGATCCATACTATGCGAGCTCCGGGCATGACCTGGTTTCGTATGCCTCTATTCGTTTGGGCCCATTATGCGACCAGTCTCGTAATGATCTTGGGCACACCGGTAGTTGCAATAACGGTGCTCTTGCTCGCGATCGAGCGTGTGGCCCGGGTCGGTATATTCGATCCGTCGATCGGCGGCGACCCTATCCTGTTCCAGCATCTATTCTGGTTTTACTCGCACCCGGCCGTTTACATCATGATCCTGCCGGGAATGGGTGTAATCTCTGAGCTGATATCCAACTTTTCGCGAAAGAAGATCTTTGGTTATGAGTTCATCGCATTTTCATCGATCGCGATCGCCGTATTCGGCTTCCTCGTTTGGGGCCATCACATGTTCGTTAGCGGCCAGTCAGTCTATGCGGGCATGGTGTTCTCGTTCCTGACAATGGTCGTCGCGGTTCCGTCGGCGATCAAGATGTTCAACTGGACGGCTACGATGTACAAGGGTTCGATCTCGTACGATACGCCGATGCTCTACGCGATCGGCTTTCTCGGATTGTTCCTCATCGGCGGGCTTACCGGATTGTTCCTCGGCTCGATCGGCCTGACGGTCCACCTTACAGACACGTATTTTGTCGTTGCCCACTTCCACTATGTGATGGTCGGCGGCCAGGTGATCGCATATCTCGGCGGCATCCATTACTGGTGGCCGAAGATGACCGGAAAGATGTATTCGGAATTCTGGGGCAAGATCTCGGCGATGCTCGTCTTTGTAGGGTTTAACCTTACTTTCTTCCCGCAGTTCATCCTGGGCTATCAGGGCATGCCTCGGCGGTACGCAGCATATCCTGAGGAATTACAAGTTCTTAATATTTTCTCGACCGCAGGAGCGTCAGTGCTCGGGGTCGGCCTGATAATGCCTGTGGTCTATCTCACCCACTCGCTCTTTTTTGGAAAGGCTGCGGGTGACAATCCCTGGATGCATCCGGGCCTCGAGTGGCGTACAAGTTCGCCGCCGCCGACCGAGAATTTCGAAACGATGCCGGTCGTTACCTGGGAAGCTTACGAATTTGGTGAAGAGAGCGGACTCGATCTTGAGGCTGCAAGAGAGCGTGAGGCCGTTTCGGTATAAAGCCGTTGGCGTTGGTTACTATTTAGAAAAAGATGTCGGCACATAATTCTGACAAGTTTGTTTATCACGAGCCGGGCCTCCAACATCAGTTCGAGGACATGGGCCAGCAGGAAGAGAGCGTCTCGATCGGGATGTGGATGTTTCTCGTGCAGGAGATCCTCTTCTTCGGCGGCCTTTTCACCGCGTACCTGGTTTTCCGGTCGCGGTATCCGATGGCGTTTGCTGCCGGCAGTAACCACCTGGACGCGTTTTGGGGCGGCTTGAATACGATCGTGCTGATCGTTAGCTCGCTGACGATGGCTCTGACGGTTTATTACGCTCAGAAGGGTAATCGGACACTCCAAGTGGTCCTGATCATTCTCACGATGTTCTTTGGATCGGTGTTTCTTGGGGTCAAGGCCATTGAGTATACCGATAAATACAATCACGGCCTTGTGCCTGTCGCGGGCCTAAATAAGCACATAAAAGAGGATAAGTCGGCATCGCATGCTGCCGGGCAGGAAAAGCCGTGTTGGGAGGTTGATCACAATGCGCCCCCTGTCGAGCATCCTAATCCCAAGGGTGAGTTCATGTGGACCGATTGCTCGCTTGTTAAATATGCTCAGGACAAGAACTTTCTGACCGAATCTGAGAAGAACGGTTATTTCTCTGGTGGTCAGATAGATATCAATAAGTTCCGTGACAAGGTTCGCTTGTTCTACTTCATCTACTTTGTCATGACCGGCCTGCACGCGCTTCACATGATCGTCGGCCTCGGCCTGATGACTTGGCTGCTCTGGACGGCATTCAAGGGCTATTACAACGGCGATTACTATATGCCGGTCGAGATGTCAGGCCTTTACTGGCACTTTGTCGATATTGTCTGGATCTTCCTGTTCCCATTGCTTTATTTGCTGGGCAGGCACTTTATGCACTAGGAGACGTGAATGTCGGATAATCATTCAGAACACGAACACATTGGCATTCCCGGTTACTTGGGAGTTTTTGCCATCCTGATCGTCGGCACGGTCTTGACCTACTATGCCGCGACGGTCGATCTCGACTTCATTTTTGCCGGTGCCAATACACTGGTAGCGCTACTGATCGCCTTTACCAAGATGGCGTTCGTCATGTTGTTCTTCATGCACGTCCGTTGGAGCCCTAGGCTTATTTGGCTCTCGGCCGTTGGGAGTTTCTTCTGGCTGGCGATCATGTTCGCCTACACCATGCAGGATTATTTGACCCGCGGAAGCGGAGTTTTCTCTAACTAATTTCAACTCGTCTAACGAGGCGCGTGAGAGGGTGATCTTTTTCATCCGGTTCGCGCGCCTTTTCGCCGCTAGGATATGAGTTTTTGACGTGCTATTATCTGCGATTTGATGCGTTTCTCAGGTGCTGCTGCTGTATTGTTCTGCAACGCGTGGGATGTGACATTACATCAGACACGAATGGAGTTTTTTCGGGTAAAAGGCAATCACCTGCTGCTTGCGGTCGCCGCGGCCGCGACGCTGTTCGTCTCGAGTTGCAATATCGTTAAGAAAGAGAGCAAAACTGCCACTTTGCTTAAAACCGAGAATGCAAAACAGGCCGATCTGGTCAAGGAGGTCAATCGGTTTGCACGTGTCGATTCGATGCGGGCAAAAATGGACCTGAAGTTTGAAGATAACTCTTTCGCCGAGTTTGGTATGAAGGAAAGTTATCGGGCGGCCAATGGAGAGATCGTAGTTCAGCGCCCTGGCATGATATTGCTCAAGGTGCAAGCTCCGTTTATCGGAACCGATATCGCGCAAATGAGCTCAGATGGTCAGCAATTCAGAGTAGCTATACTAAATGACGGTGGCAGCGGAAAATATAAGAAGTTCGTTAAAGGGACAAATAAGGCCGATTACTCAAAGCTGCAGTCGTCGCTCGGTACCGGCACGGACGGCAAGGTTAACGGGAAGGGAGAGAAAGAGAGCGTCAATGCTTTCGCTAACTTAAGGCCTCAGCATTTTACGGACGCCATGCTGGTAAGGCCCACCGACCCGGCCCATGTCTATTCGACAAGTTCTATATTTCAAGTCGAAGAAGACACTACTGTCGACAGTAAGTCCCCGCTGAGGAAAGTGACTCGCGGATACTATTTTCTTGACGAGTTCGAAAAGCTCGACGACGGTGCATTGCGGATCTCACGCCGGTTCTGGTTCGACCGCGTCGGCGGCATTCGTCTGGCACGTCAGCAGATCTTTGATACTGCCGGTGAGATAGAATCTGACATAGTCTATGGTAAAGAGGGCTCACTGACCTCGACCGGGAATTATGCCAATCTTCCGCTCGAGATCCAAGTGACCAGGCCAAAGGAACGTTACGCCATGAAGCTGACATACCAGACGCCCGAAGCCGTTATGATCGGTAACAAGTTCTCCGATTCGGTATTTGTCCTTAAGAATTCATGGAACCTCGAGGAGGTCGATCTAGACAAGAAGCTTGCGGAAAGGGAACCTACATCCAGTCTGGATAAGATCGCCGTTAAAAAATATCAATAAATCTGCCTCATCAATGCCAATCCTCCAGACAGTTGATCTAAAAAAATCGTACAAGATCGGAAAGCTCGATGTCCCCGCCCTGCGTGGTGTGACGCTCGACGTTGAGGAGGGGGAATTTGTTGCGATCATGGGCCCCTCAGGCTGCGGCAAATCGACCTTGCTTCATCTGCTTGGCGGACTTTTGAGTCCGACGAGCGGCAGCATCATTATTGACGGGGAAGATCTTGCAAAGGTCTCTGACGCCAAGCGTACCGACATTCGCCGTCGTAAGATCGGCTTTGTTTTTCAGCGATTTAATCTATTCCCGACACTTTCGGCCGAGGGGAACTTGAGGCTGGCGGAAAAGATCCACACGGGCAGCCACAGCAAGAATTCCGATCGCCGTCGCGAGGTATTGCGGCTGCTGAAACTTGAAGATAAGATGCATCATAAGCCGCTCGAGCTGTCGGGCGGCGAACAGCAGCGGGTGGCCTTGGCGAGAGCGATCGTGAACGCTCCCGCGATAATTCTGGCCGATGAGCCGACCGGAAATCTAGACACTGAGAATTCTCAGATCGTGCTCGATATGTTCAAGGAACTTAACGAGAAATTCAACCAGACGATCATAATGATCACCCACAACCCTGAAGCCGCTGCGGTTTGTTCGCGGACTATCCAAATGCGCGACGGACATGTGGTAAATTGAACTTAAGCGTATGAAGAACGTGATCAATTGGAGCTACGAGCGTGCATCCTGGCAATGGGATGTTTTGTGCATCCTGATCATGATGTTCATATTCCTGACGCCGAAAGAGTGGTTCAATAGGGTTGAGTCTTCTGCAACCCAAACCCCGCCGGCCGCCGTCAAACCTACTGATAAATGATCGCACACGGCTTGTTGCCGCGGATCAAGAGAATTTATGTTCGCTAAAAGTAGAATCGCGTTCTTTTCGGCCGTCTTGGCGGTGGTTACGTTGTCGACGGTTGCCGAGGCACGAGGCCAGAATATTATTGGCGAGATCCTTCGCCGAATGGATGCCCACAACGCCGCCCTAAAGACAATGACCGCCGGCGTGACGATGGTAAAGTTCAATCCGCAGCTGAATGTCTCGGATACGACCGTCGGCTCGACAAGTTATATATCGAAGGTCGTCAGCGGCAAAATGTACGTTCGTGTCGACTGGACGAAACCGGTCGAGGAGCAGATCTCCGTGATCGGTGACGATTATGAGCTTTATCGCCCTCGGCTTCAGCAGGTGATCTACGGTAAGACTCAAAAAGCCAAGAATAGTGCTTCCGTGGGCAGCGCCCTCAGCTTTATGAGCATGTCCAAGGACCAGCTTAAGGCCAATTATAACGTCAGCTATATCGGTGAAGAACAGATCACCGGCGGTGTCAAGACCTGGCATTTGCAGTTAAGCCCAAAGGCTGCGACCAGCTATAAGATGGCGGAACTTTGGGTTGATGGCGACGGCATGCCGCGTCAGGCGAAGGTCATCGAGCAGAATGACGATTCGACGACGGTATTGCTCACGAATATAGTTAAGAACCCTAAGCTGAACGGCAGTATGTTCAAACTGCAAACCGGTTCGGCTAAGAGGATAAAGGCCTAGAGTCTGTGATCACCGGTGTTTGGGCCTCGGCTATCGGCCGGGGCTTTTTTGTTAATTTGAAAAGGCCTGGTCCAAAACCTATAATGTAGGGTTTGATCGAAGGTGGGAAGTTTGTCCATATGCCGAAGGCGAGCAGTTTCAGCAGATTTACACGCGGTGTTAAGCACACCGTAAAGGCGTTCGCGTCGACGAAGCACCCCGTGCTAGTGCACATCGTTCCGATGCGACGTTGTAATCTAGCCTGCACCTACTGCAACGAGTTTGACAAGACGAGCGATCCTGTACCGATCGACGTAATGCTGGAGCGCATTGATAAGCTCGCCGAATTTGGAACTTCGGTCGTTACGATCTCCGGCGGTGAGCCGATGATGCACCCTGAGATCTATGAGATCATAGCCCGGATCCGCCACCATGGCATGATCGCCGGATTGATCTCTAACGGGTACTACTTCCAAGTCGATAAGATCAAGAAACTCAACGAGGCTGGCCTGGATTACCTTCAGATCTCGATCGATAACGTTACGCCTGACGATGTCTCGAAGAAAAGTCTCAAGGTGCTCGACGCCAAGCTCGTGAACCTGCGCGACCACGCGAGGTTCAAGGTCAACATTAATTCAGTTGTGGGCGGCGGTGTTGCGAATCCAGAGGAAGCTCTTCAGATAGCCAACCGGGCTCGTGAACTGGGATTCTCATCGACGGTCGGGGTCATTCACGATGGCGACGGATTGCTCAAGGGACTTACGCCTCGGGAGAAAGAGGTCTATAAGGAGATCAAGCAAAAGGGCGCCCGCTCGTATGCGCGATGGAACTGGTTTCAGGACTACCTTGTTGACGGCGGCACTTACGAATGGCGATGCAGAGCCGGTGCAAGATATCTCTATATTGACGAAGCAGGGATCGTGAGCTGGTGTTCTCAGCAGCGGGGCACGCCCGGAATTCCCATTCTCGAATATACACACGCGGACATGGATCGCGAATACCATACGGAAAAATGGTGTGCTCCTAACTGCACGATCCAGTGTGTCCACCAGGTCGGCCATCTCGACGCGTGGCGTGACCCTCAGGTCTCGCTTGCCGACTATAACAAAAAGAAAGGCCGCGGCTTGAAGAAAGAGACGGTCGCTCAGGTCCTTAGCTCTGATTAGAACTTTCTTTTAGTCGAATTTAATCAGTCTCCGCGTCTGTTCTGTTCGATTCATACGTGTTTTCAGATAGAATAATGGCATGAGCCACCGCGAACACCACCGAACAAATCGTATCGGTTGGTTGAGGGCCGCCGTTCTGGGCGCCAATGACGGGATCGTCTCGACCGCGAGCCTTGTGCTTGGCGTCGCTGCATCCAACGCCGAACACCAGTCTATATTGATCGCCGGCATTGCCGGGCTAGTAGCAGGTGCAATGTCGATGGCCGCCGGCGAGTATGTTTCCGTTCACTCGCAGGCCGATACGGAAAAGGCTGATCTCGAACGTGAGAAGAAGGAACTTGCTCTTAGTCCCGAGCACGAACTGCAGGAATTGACGGGGATCTACGTTGATCGCGGTCTGGATGAGGAGTTGGCCCGCCAAGTGGCCGAGCAGCTTACCGCACACGACGCACTTGGGGCTCACGCCCGTGACGAGCTTGGGATCACTGACGTAATGAGTGCCCGGCCACTGCAGGCCGCTCTTTTTTCCGCCGTAAGTTTTGCGATCGGTGCGGCGCTGCCGCTGGGTATGACGGCGGCTTTTTCCGGATCTCTCCTGATCCCTGTTGTGGGCGTTAGTTCTCTCGTCTTTCTCGCGATCCTGGGCGGCGTTGCGGCCCGTGCCGGTGGAGCGAATATCTTCACCGGAGCTTGGCGCGTACTTTTTTGGGGGGCAGCGGCAATGGTCGCTACTGCATTGGTCGGAAAACTCTTTGGAACAGCCGTCGCCTAGCGAATTGGAACGTCCTTGCCGATCGTCCAAACCACAACCGAGCTCGAAAGGCCGAGGCCGGAGAGCCGCCCGGCCATCATCACCAACGTCTCGCCCGGCTCGACTACCTTTTCGTTGAGAAGTGTGCTTTCACCGATCTTCAGCATTTCGGTCGTGGATCGGCGTCCTTCGTGTACGAACGGGCGCACGCCCCATATCAGCGAAAGCTGATTGTACGCGTCCTGAGACGTCGTTAGGGCAAATGTCTGCAGTCCCGAACGGACCGATGATAGCCGTCGGGCCATCAGGCCTGATTCAGTGAAAACGGCGACCTTTTCGGTCATCATTTCCTTTGCCGCATACGCAGCTGCCTTGCACAGCGCCTGGCTCGTCCTTCGCGATGGTTCCTGCGTCAGTTTTATCGGCGTCTTTAGCTTATCGGCCTTGATCGTTTCTGCCGAATCAATGATCCGGGCCATCGTTTTGATCGCTTCGACCGGGTATTTACCGCTTGCAGTCTCGGCGGATAGCATAACTGCGTCCGTTCCGTCCCAAACGGCGTTCGCGACGTCCGAAGCCTCGGCTCGGGTCGGGAAAGGGTTCTCGATCATTGACTGCAGCATCTGTGTCGCGGTGATCACGAATTTGTCATGAGCGACCGCAAGTTCAATTATCCGCTTCTGATAGACCGGGACGAGTTCGACACTGGTCTCTACACCGAGGTCGCCGCGAGCGACCATCAATCCATCGGTTTCGTTGATGATCTCGAGCAGATTTTCGATCGCCTCAGCCTTTTCGATCTTTGCGACGAGCAGCGCACGGCCAAGCGAACGCTCGTTCAGGCTCTTAATAATGTCCTTTACTTCTTTACAGTCCGCGGCGGTTCGAACGAAGGAGAGCGCGATGTAATCGACATTTTGCTCCATCGCCCATTCGAGGTCCGAGCGGTCCTTTTCGGTCAGCGACGGTATCGGGAGAGTCGTATTTGGCAGGTTGATGCCCTTACGCTCAGCAAGCATGCCTCCGGTGACAACGCGACAAAAGATATCCGTATCCGTTTTTGACTCAACCGCGAGTTCGATCGCGCCGTCATCGAGTAGTACTCGAGCGCCCGGCTCGACAACGCTCGGCAGATCAAAATAGTTCGTGCCGACCTCGTGCTCGTTGCCCTCGACGTCCCGGTTTGTGATGATGAATGTCTCACCTTCCTTCAGCAGAACCGATGTCCCGCCTTTGAGAGTGCGTGTCCGTATCTTCGGTCCCGAGAGATCGACCAGGATCGAAAGCGGCCTGTCGAGCCTTGCCGCGGCGGCACGAGCGAGTCTAATGGTCTCGGCGTGAGATGCCTGTGTCCCGTGAGACATGTTGATACGAACCGCACTCAGGCCGGCTTCGATCATCGTTTCGATAATTTCCTGGGAGCTTGATGCCGGGCCGAGCGTGGCGAGGATCTTGGCTTTTCTCATTGGTACAATCTTATCGCACAGACTACGTGTCGGGAAATTTCCTGTTATCGGTCTGCCTTAATTCATCGAGTTTATTCAGATAGCTGTGCACCGTCGCGACAAACGTCGAGTGCGACCACGTCAATGGCGAGACTGAGACCGGCCCGCCGGTGATCGGGTCAATTTGCTCGGCCAGCACGCCGGACGGAAGCGCGTATCTTGTCACCCAGTCAAGAATATCCCGTGCCGGCTCAAGGTCCGTCGCCGACCTTGCCTTGGCTATGTAGTATTCCGCCAGCCAAAGCGTACAGATGAACCAGGCGTTGCCGGTGACGCCGTCACTGATCCGCATATAGCCGTCATTTTCGAATCTCGCAACTCCGCCTACGCCGTTCGCCGAGCGAAGCTTGTTCTCGACTGCTGCCATAGTGCTCTCAACCATCTGGTCGTCCACGTCAAAGCAGCCGAAGTAGAAGATGCCGAAAAGCGAGGCGTCAACCGTTGCGTCAGGCGTTTGCGAGTCGTCGCCATTCGCAAGCGTTCCGCGCAAAAAACGCCCATGTTCACTGCTGAAGAGCTGTTCTCGCATTCCGTCGACGACCTCGTTTGCGGCAGTTGAGTATTTTTCAGCGAGTGCGCGATCGTCGAACAGGTTAGCGAAATTCGCGGCCGCACGAAGGCCGGCGACGACGGCCGCACAAGTGAACGTGTGCACACCGCGTCGGTCTTCCCATAGATTCCAACTTGGGAGCGGGAGGCCTGTTCGGACATCGCGATATTCCGCTAGCAGGTCCGCACACTTTACCGTGAGGCCCTTGTAGATCTCCTGAACGAGATCGATGTCGCGATGGCGTTCATAATGTTCCCAAAGAGCCCACAGTACGAGTGCCGTCTCATCCTCCTGTATCGGAATGAGTTCCCGCTGGCGGTCATTGTCCCAATAAGCGTGCCAACCGGAACCGACCGATCCATCCGGGTTATATTTTTGCAGAAAATACCCGCGCGGATGGACGATCTTATGGCAAAGCCTGAAGAACGCCCCCGCGACCTCGGAATATCCCGCCAGGTCAAATGCGTTAGCTACAAATGCACCGTCTCGCGGCCAGAGGTAGCTGTAATGGTCAGTCGCGCGTTCAGTTACATCGTGATCGTTGGCGGCAATTATTGCACCGCCCCGGTCGATCTGCGTATGAGCGATCAACAGGCTTCGCTCGTAAAGCGACGCGATCTCAGGCGAAAGGCCCCGGCCGTGAATATTCCTCGAGTGCAGCCAAGCCTTCCAAAATCTCGTATTCTCAATGAAATATTCCTCAGGTCCGAGCGAATTGACCCTGGTGTTAAGGTCGGCGACCTCCGGGTGTGTGGTTCCGGCGGCGATCCAGTAATAACACTCGAACACTCCGTTCGCCTCGATGTCGCCGAATATCGCGATCGTCGAATCCACAGACCCTTCCGTTATGGCCCCGCCGTGAAGGTGCCCGTCCTCGGCGTCCCGCCACGTGCCTTCCTGATGGCGAAATGCCTTGCGTCCGGTCGCGAATTCGGAAAAATGGGGTATCGCGTTTATTAGGAAATAGCGGTGCTTCTTATAGTGGATCAGCGAGCGTGTGTCCGGGTCGTAAAACGCGGTATCGCCAACCTTGTTCTCGTAAATGCGAAAGTCGTGATGAAGAAAGATCCGAATTCTGCGGGCCGAGCCGCTCAGATCTTTCACCGTTATACGCCGGAGAAATAGATTCTCGCGGCTTGCGACCATGTCGTTACAGACGATCTCGAGCCCGATGTCGCGGTTGGACAGCCGCACGTCGGTGATCAGTGAATCAGGCAAATACCTGAGTTCCCGCTGCCAGTCGTCCGAAAATACCCAGGAGAATTTGCCGTCGGCCCAAACACCGAATCTGAACGGAAACCCCTCGGTGTGATTTTCCTGGCCGACGTGCGGGAAATAGATATCGCGGATCTGATATTTGTCGTCGAAATTGACCAGAAGGCTGCCGTTGCCGACGGGGATGTCTCTCATACGGCCTAACTACTTAGAGTTAACAGCTTTCTCCACCGCGGCGTCGAGTTCTTTCTGTATAGCGGGACTGAATCCAATTATCTTAGTGACCTGGTTTCCCGCACGGTCGAGGACGATCGTTTGAGGGATGTCGCTCCTTTCCGCAAAGACTAACTGCGACAAAGCGTCTTCCGGAAAACCGATGGCATAGTCGATCTTGGTGGTCTTGGTAAATTCCGGGATCTTCAAAATGTCTTCTTCGCCGCCGACATTAAGACCGACAATGTGAAGATTATCTGCCCCGTACTTAGCCATCAGCGAGTTGAGATGCGGGATCTCTTCGCGGCACGGGCCGCAGTACGTCGCCCAGAAATCCAGTATCAGGGCCTTGCCTTTGTGGTCGCTGACCTTATAGACACGGTCGTTCGAGTCGGACCAACTCATGTCGGCGAATGGCTTGGTAGCGACAACTGGCAGATTTGTGGTCGGCCGGTCATTGACCGAAACGGGCTTATTACCGACGGCGACCGGTGCGGCAGCCGGTCGGCAGGCCGCGGAAATGCAAACAGTAAGGCTGATCACGCAAAAAACTGCGATTCGCATATATGCGATAAATGTTAATCGGTCTCGCGGCAATTGTAAAAGAAATCCCGCCGCGATTTGCCGACATCAGTTTGCCGATTTACATTGAAGCGTGGCCATTTACCCGAAAATGGTGGCGGATCGTGCATTCGCTCCCGCGCATTGCAGGCAGCCGTCACCGAAAAGTGCATGCGGCCGCTCGGCAAGTTTCTCGTGCGGGTGTTTCGTCGCATTCTCGCTCGCCCGAGAGGGCGATGGCGTTTCGGCTGCATTTACGACCAATGGATGCGGGTACATGGCGGCGGCGGCTGAGGTGCTGTCCACTATCGTCAGCCGGGACGAAGTTTCCGGCCTTCACGGCCTTGATCGCAGCGGACTGATCACGGCTGTCTCGGCGGAGATCGGCGTTATCCCGGATGGTCGCCTAACGTGTGTCGATGTTTGTATCGACGCGGTCAAAGCGGCGTTTGTCGAACTTCGGCGGCGGCGCGTAGAGGAATTCGCCGGCGAAAAGGCATTGATCTGTACTTGCTTTGGTATCTCTGAGGAGACGATCGACAATTTCATTACTTCTGCAAACCCTGCGACGGTCGATGCGGTAACTGCCGCGTGCCGTGCCGGCGGCGGTTGCGGCTCGTGCCGAATGCTCATCCAGGAGATGATCGACTCGAGGCAAATGCCATGAACAACTCAGTTTCGGCCGCTGTATTGTGCTATACTCTGCAAATTAGTGATGCCGTTCTGGGAGAAGCGGTGTCGAGATGATCTTTTTGATTCCGAAATGGACGATCCTGCCAGTTTGATCTTTCTCTTTTGGTTCGCCGACGCCGGGGCCACGATAGAGACGCCGTCGATCACATATTCACTTGTTAATCTGCTGTTTGTCGCGCTTCTGGTGCTGGGCAACGGTTTTTTCGTTGCGAGTGAGTTTGCACTGGTCGCCGTCCGAAAATCACGCATCGAGGCGACCGCGGCCGAGGGCGACAAGGCGGCCATCCGGCTGCTTGCGATGCTCAACAATCTGAACGCCTACATCTCGGCGACCCAGTTGGGCATAACCCTTTCCTCGCTCGGCCTCGGCTGGGTGGGCGAACCCGCGGTCGCACGCATTATCGATCCTATGCTCGTTTGGATCGGAGAGGCAACGGGCTTTGCTATCATTTCCAGTGGAGCGGTCCTTCATACCATCTCGTTTGCGATAGCATTTTCGTTCATCACTTTCCTTCACATAGTCTTTGGCGAGCTTGCACCAAAGACCGCTGCACTCGAGCTTTCCGAGCGGATCTCTTACCTGATCGCTCCGCCTCTGAGGTTTTTTTACAAGGTCTTTTACTATCCGATCCGGCTTCTGGACTGGGCAGGTACCAGAACTGTCCGCTTATTTGGCCTTGAGGCCGGAAATGAGCACGGCGCAAGCTACACCGAGGAGGAGATCCGGCAGTTGTTGAACGTCTCTCACGCCAGCGGCCACCTGAATGAACAGGAGCGAATGCTGATCGATCAGATCTTCGAATTTTCCGATACGACAGTAAAAGAGGCGATGATCCCGAGGACCGAGATCACCGCCGTCCAGGAATCGAGTTCGCTTGAAGAGATCGCGGCGATCTTTGACGCGAGCGGATTTTCTCGGCTGCCAGTTTTTCGTGATTCACTCGACGATATCGCTGGCGTTGTCCACAGCAAGGACCTTGTCAGCTATGTAAGCCGTCCGGGCGATTTTGTCCTTTCCGACGTCCTTATCAAGCCGAATTATGTGGTCGATACCGCGCGTCTTGAAGATGTGCTGAGGCAGATGCAGCGGGAGAAGTTTCACTTCGGTTTCGTCGTGGACGAGCATGGCGGCATCGAGGGCATTATCACTCTTGAGGACCTTCTCGAAGAGATCGTTGGCGACATCTCGGACGAGCACGATGTAGAGGTCGACGAGCAGATCGATCCGCAGGAGGACGGCAGCGTCTTGCTCGACGGCGGCCTTGCCGTTCGTGACGCGAACCGGCGTCTTGAGATCAACATTCCTATTTCCGAGGCATATACAACGATAGCGGGCTTCCTGATGTCTGAGGCGGGCGAGGTGCTCTCTGAGGGCGAGACGGTGCCCTTCAACGGCCATATCTTTCGCGTTGAAAAGGTGGACAAGCACCGTATTAAGCAAGTCCGCATGACTGCGAATCCCACCGAATGAACGTTTTTGTCGAAACACGGTCTCCTCGGTTAACATCAAATAAGAATCAGAAACTTTTTTGGGAGCTTTTTTAACATGAGCTATATAGAACAAGTTTGGGCACGCGAGATCATGGACTCTCGCGGCAATCCTACTATCGAGGCAGAGGTCATATTGGAAGACGGTACGCAGGGCCGAGCGGCGGTCCCGAGTGGTGCATCGACCGGTGAGAATGAGGCAGTCGAGCTTCGCGACGGCGATAGCAGCCGTTATTTGGGCAAAGGGGTTCTGAACGCCGTAAATAACGTCAACGAGGTTATCGGCCGCGAACTCGAGGGGCTCGACTGTCTCGATCAAACTTTGATCGACCAGACGATGATCGAGCTTGACGGCACTGAGACCAAGTCCAAACTCGGTGCAAATGCCATCCTCGCCGTGTCGCTCGCAAACGCGCGCGCCGCCGCTGCTTTTCAGGAAATGCCGCTCTACCGCTACATCGGTGGCACGAACGCCAAGACATTGCCGGTGCCGATGATGAACATCCTCAACGGCGGTGCGCACGCGGATAATAACGTCGATTTTCAGGAATTCATGGTAATGCCGGTCGGTGCCGAGAGCTTCAGCGAGGCCCTCAGGTGCGGAGCCGAAATATTCCACAATCTGAAAGGCGTTCTTAAATCGCGAGGTTACTCGACCAGCGTCGGCGACGAGGGCGGTTTTGCACCCAACCTCAAATCCAACGAGGAGGCCGTCGAGACCATTCTCGAAGCGATCGAAAAGGCCGGATACAAGGCCGGCGACAACGTGATGATCGCCCTCGATCCGGCATCGAGCGAATTCTATAAGGACGGCAAGTACATCTTCAAAAAGAGCGACAATCGCGAGCTTTCGTCTGCCGAGATGGCGGCCTATTGGGCCGACTGGTGCGGAAAGTACCCGATCATCTCGATCGAGGACGGAATGGCGGAGAACGATTGGGACGGCTGGTGCGACCTGACCGGAAAGGTTGGCAAATCGGTCCAGCTCGTCGGTGACGATCTCTTTGTGACCAACACTAAATTCCTGCAAAAGGGAATTGAGCTCGGAGCCGCAAACTCGATCCTTATCAAGGTCAATCAGATCGGCACGCTGACCGAAACCCTCGACGCCATCGAGCTTGCACGCACGAACAACATGACCGCCGTCATCTCGCACCGTTCGGGTGAGACAGAGGATAGCTTTATCGCCGACCTTGCGGTCGCGACCAACGCCGGCCAGATCAAGACGGGCAGCCTTTGCCGCAGCGACCGTATCGCGAAATACAACCAGCTTCTCCGCATCGAAGAAGACCTCGGCGACTCGGCAAAATATCCGGGCCGCAGGGCGTTCTATCAAATAAGCTGACAGCTGGTAACTGATAAATCGTTTCCGGTTTATAGTTACGAGTCACCGGTCAGACCGTAGCAACCGATGAACATACGCGACGCACTTCTCGAGGTCCACTCAAAGGCGCAGGCCGAGAAGATCGTCGCGTATGTCGGCGAAAACCCTGAGCGGTTTGCCGAGTTGATGAAGCTCATGATGGGGCCGGTCTATCGGCTCACGCAGCGTGCGGCGTGGCCGGTCAGCTACTGTGTTCAACGTCATCCCGAACTTATCCGACCCTATTGGGGCAAACTCGCCGGCCAGCTTGAGCGTGAAGACGCTCACGTGGCCGTCCGCCGCAATGTCGCCCGGTTGCTCCAGTTCGTCGAGATCCCGAAACGCTATCAGGGACGAATATTCGATGCCTGCTATAACCTTTTTGCCGATCCGGCACAGCCCGTTGCGGTTCGAGTTTTCTCGATGACCGTTGCCGCGAATATCGCGAAAGACAAACCCGATCTCATCGCAGAATTGAAGCTAATCGCCTCAGGCAATCCGCAGGCCGCGACCGCGGGGATCAGAAGCCGCTGCCGGCGTGTTCTTGGCATCTAATAACAAAGATTGTTACCAATAACAAAGTCTGTTATCATTGCCGCGCGAGGTGATACCTATGAATGTTTCCTTAACCCCCGAACTTGAAAGTCTTGTTGCCGAAAAGGTCGCAAGCGGCATGTACAACTCAGCTAGTGAGGTCATTCGTGACGGGCTGAGACTAATTCAAGAGCGCGATAAAGTCCGTGAAGAAAAACTCTTGTGGCTTCGACGCGAGATCAAAAAGGGAACGGATGATCTTGAAGCTGGCAGAGTAGTCGATGGCGAAGAGTTTTTGCTTGGCTGGAAAAAACGTCTCGAGGATCTGATAGCGAAAAATGCCTAAGTATGAGATCTCCGAACAAGCCCGTGCCGACCTCACAGACGTTTTCGAGTACATCGCTGACGATAATGAGCACGCAGCTCTCCATCTGATCATTCGACTTCTGGATCTGTTTGGCAACCTTGCAGAACATCCGCTCATGGGTAAGAGTAGAGATGAACTTCAACAAGGCCTCCGAAGCGTTCCGTTGGGGCACTATATAGCGTTTTACCGTATATGGGCCGGCCGAGTGGTTATTGTTCGTGTGGTCCACGCCGCCCGCGATCTCGACGAGATCTTCAGCTAGAACGCATTAGCCATGAAAAAGGTCGTAGTTATCGGTTCCGGCGGATCTGGCAAATCCACCTTTTCCCGCAAACTCGGCGATGCTACGGGCCTGCCGGTCGTTCATCTCGACCAGTTGTACTGGCACGCGGGCTGGGTCAAGACGCCCGCCGACGAATGGGAAGAGATCGTTCGCCGCGAGATCGACCGGCCCGAATGGATAATGGATGGCAATTTCGGCGGCACGCGCAAGATGCGCCTCGAGGCGTGCGATACCGTCATCCTTCTCGATCTGCCGCGATATGTGTGTTTGTACCGGGTCCTTAAGCGTACGCTGCGCTATCGAAACAGGACGCGGCCCGATATGACCGAGGGCTGTCGCGAGCGGTTTGACCCGGAATTTCTCCTCTGGGTCTGGAATTATCCTAACGGCGGGCGGGCCAGGGCCGAAAATGACATCTCACAGGTTGGTTCAAAAGACGTTTACGTGTTAAAAAGTAGGCAAGAAATAGAACGATTTCTAATTGATCCACCCGGAGGCCGCAAATCGTGAAGAGATCTTTCGTCTGTCTCGTCGTAATAATATTCGCAGCACTCACCGGTCTTTCGCAGACCAACCTCGTTCAAAATCCGGATGCCGACCAGGGAACGGCCTCATGGGAAGTGACCGGCGACGCAAAGGTCGAGGAAGGCTCGAATAAGGATCCGCATTTTGCACTACGGGGCGGCGGCTTCCTCACGCAATTTATCAAGCTCGACGGTGCGGCACAAAAATACGCTCTTTTTGTCGGCCGAGGGACCACGATGCCGGTCCAGGGCGGCGATATCTCGGGGTTTCCGTCGCTATACGGCTATTTATTGAGCACATTCAACCCGGACGGCATCAACAAGATCAGCGTCGTGATGAGCGAGCAATCGCTGCTCGGCAAACCTAAGAACGGCGACGAATGGGTGCTCATGTACGGCATTTTCAAAGTCCCCTCTGACGCGGTCGCGGCCCAGATCCGCCTGATGTGCGCTATCGGCAAGTCGGGTACCCCGAGCCCGAATCCGACACGGTTCGATAAGGTCGGTTTTTATCTCTTCGACTCGCAGAAGGACGCCCAGGCCTTCGTCAAGAAACTGCAGCTATGATCGTTGCCGAACGGGACGAATTTGCTATTGACGACGAGCGATCACGCCTTCAGTTCGATGTAATTCAACGATTCCTCGCCGAAGATTCCTATTGGGCCCGAAATCGTACTCCGGAACAAACCCAAACCGCGATCAATAACTCTATTTGCTTTGGCGTTTATCACGGCGAGCAACTCGTTGGCTTTGCGCGGGTCGTCAGCGACCGTGCGACATTCGCGTATGTCGGTGATGTGTTCATCATCGACGAATACCGCGGCCGGGGCCTTTCTAAATGGCTGATGGAGGTGATCGTCGCGTATCCTGAGCTGCAGGGACTTCGCCGCTGGGTACTCGCGACGCGGGACGCTCACGGACTATACGAAAAGACCGGCTTCGGCCCGCTCGTACACCCCGACCGCTGGATGGAACTCACCGCACCCGATGCGTATTGACCTAAGTGCCGTCGGCAAATTGGAGTTAACGTAAAGGTCGTAGCCACGCCTTCGACGTTTGTTGCACTGAGTTCCTACGTGGCGATCGATGACCCATATCTTACTTCGATCGCTTCTTGGGTATCTTCACAGATGATGGTTTCCGTGCGCTCAACTTCAAGCTGCTAGAGTATTTTGGCGTTGGCACTGGTGCAGGAAATGCCCCATTAATTAGAAATAATTCGCACTCTGCCGAATCCCGCAATCCACCAACTTGCAGTGTAATTCTTCGGGTAACATGACTTTGCATCTTCACGAGCAGTTGTTCGAATCGCTTAACGACACGTTGCTTCTTCGCATAGGAATCCCCTGGTCGAAAGTAGAGGAATATATAGCCACGTTGGTCGAGCCTTTTCGAAATCGACGATAGGAAATCGGCCGCAAAGCCGACATCATCTTCGGAGTCACGCAATTTGTAGCTGTCATGCGGCCGATAAACATCAGTAAGCGCCGAAAAAGGCGGAAACCCATCGCAGCGCTTTCGCTTAGCTAGAATTTCGGGGAAGTGTCGCACGGAAGTAAGTCTCCGATCTCGATCAAATGCGAATTGCACTCCGTTCGTTTCGTCCGTGAAATAATACGATCCAGTATCATCGACAACAAACGTGAGTCCCCTCAGCCGGATTTCTAGGTCCGAATGGTAAAGGGTAACTTTTGGGTAGACAGTATATTCAAGGACTGAGCCTTTCGTGACGTTCCATCCTGTGTCGGTACAAGGCTCACTGGCGTACTTTATCGAAACATTACCTTCAACTGCGAATAATTGGCCCGCGTCATTATGCGCTATGCCCATGGCAGCCGACTCGACATCGAGTTTGGTCGAAGATAAAGGAATAATTCCATGCCAGCGAACATCAACTTGCCCAACAACCAAGCCACTGAATATTACTGCAAGAACCAAGGGCCTAAGAAAAAATACTGTCATCGATAATTCTCCGGGACACAGTGTGTGCGGAATAGGTCATCAGAACTTCTAGGAGCAAATCGGGGCCAGACTTCCAATATTGCAATTTCTTCTCATCGATCCACGAGTCGCCCCGAGGCGACCGCCGCTTATTGCCTGGAATTGCAATGATGCAATTCTGACCCACTTATTCGTGGCCGCGTAGCGGCCGTATGAGCTTAGCCGTGGACGTTTGTCCACGGGATCTGGGACATGCATGTTCTCGTCGCGTAGCGACGGCTGATCAATCGAAAACATAGCGTTCATCGTAATCGATACCATTCAAACGCAGCATCGAAACATATTCGTCCTCGAAGGTCTGGACTCTATGGTGTTCGCGTTGGCCCCGGATATAATCAACAACACCCTGGACATTCGATTTGCTGACAGTGAATATGCCGAAGCCGTCCTGCCATGCAAAGGAACGCAGTTCCGGAAACGTCTCGTGTATCCATCTCGAAGATTCGCCCTTTAGCCATTGAACGATCTGGCTCGGAGCGACCTTTGGTTTCGCCAACACCAACACATGAAGATGATTCTCGGTCCCTCCCACCTGAACGGCGATCAACTCGTGTTTACGGGCGATTCCTCCGACATACGTCCAAACGCGAGCCTCGATATCTCGACTGATCAGGCCTTTTCGCCCCTTTGTGCTGAAGACGATGTGGAAATACAAATTTGAAAATGTGTTAGCCATATTCCCCTCAGGCGTCGCTACGCGACGCGAATCGTATGGATCGCATCGTTTCCGTGGACAAATGTCCACGGCTAAATTCAATTAGCCGCTACGCGGCAACCGTTCCCGCCCGTATAGTACGTCAGTTTTTCGGACCCAATCAACCTGTTTGTGGAT
>CAZJFB010000022.1:0-1747 GCA_964545145.1 uncultured Chloracidobacterium sp.
CAGATGGCTTCGATGCTGTACGATTCGCTGCACAACAGCATACTCTCCTATCCAGACGATACCGAGGTCTATCCCGCACACGGTGCTGGATCTCTCTGCGGCAAATCACTTTCAAAAGAGACATGGTCTACGCTTGGGAACCAGAGACAGTTCAACTACGCTCTGCAGCCAATGAGCAAGGAAGAGTTCATCAAGATTGTGGCTTCCGAACAGCCCGAAGTGCCGATGTATTTTCCGCGGAGTGCGGCGAAGAACCTCGAAGGGTCGGCACCGCTGACCGAGATCGCAAAGCCACGCGCTTTATCGACGGAGGAACTGCTCAGTTTTGACGGTGTTGTTATCGACATTAGAACAAATACCGAATACGGTGCGGGCCACGTGCCGAACTCGATCAATATTGGCCTCGGCGGACAATTTGCCTCTTGGGCCGGAACGCTCATTCCGATCGGCACGCCTATCGCACTTATTGCAAATGATGCCGATCAGGTCGATGAAGCTGTGATGCGGCTTGCCCGCGTCGGTCATGAGACTGTCTGCGGCTTCCTTTGGATAGGCGATTTCACAGGCGAGAAAAAAGTGATCGAACAGGTTTCAGTCCAGGAAGTGAGCGAATTGACCAAGACCGAAAAGTTCCTACAATTCGTGGATGTGCGGCGTACTGGTGAGCACAATGCCGGACATGCCATTCGGACTCGGAACATTTCTCTCGACAAGCTGGCTGAGGAATTTGAAAAGCTCGATCCAACTGCGCCGACTTACGTTATATGCCAGGGCGGCTATCGCTCGAGCATCGGCACGAGCATTCTCGAGAATGCCGGGTTTAGCAGGCTATACAATGTGACGGGCGGGACTGCTGCCTGGATAGCCGCGGGCCTTGAGAAGGAGGCCTCAGCAGCAGCATGTGCCGCATTGTAGATTTGGTGGGGGAAAAATCATGAGGTATATACTATTGGTCTTCGCATTAGTGTCCGGATTCGTAACGGCTTGTTGTCAATCGGCCGCGGTTAGAAATATCGATTCGCCGGTAGCTGTGAAGTCCGGAGTCACCGAAATGCCGCCAGCTCAGGCATTGCCGCTCGTGAGCGCTGCATATTCTCAATTCATAGATGTCAGGACGCCCGAGGAATATTCGGCGGGACACGCGGACCGTACAAAGAACATTCCGCTTGACGCGCTGGCATCGAGTCTTGACAAACTTGAGAAGGGTGAGCCGGTTTACCTCATATGTCGCACAGACAACCGGTCAAGGCAGGCGGCGAAGATACTCATTGATGCAGGTTTCAAGTCGGCAATTGTAGTGACCGGAGGTACCGAGGCTTGGAAGGCCGCAGGACTTCCGATGGGTGCTCCGCCGGCACCGGTCGACGCGGGAAAATTGGACCAAAAGACAAGGGATGCTCTTATCTCGGCACTGAACGACGAGCGAAGAGCTTTTGCTACTTATGAAGCTGTGCTGGCGAAGTTCCCCGACACACGCCCGTTCTCGAATATCGTCAATGCCGAACAGCGTCATGAATCGTTTCTGCTCCCGCTTTTCGCAAAGTATGGTGTGACGACGCCAAAGAACGAGTTTGATCCGGCCAAGATTGACGTGCCCGCTTCGCTCTCGGAAGCTTGCAAAGCAGGTGTCGAGGCGGAAAAGGCGAATATCGCTCTTTACGACGGATTTTTAGCGTTCGTTAAAGAACCTGACATCAAGGACGTATTTTCACGATTGCGGGCAGCCTCGAACGACAATCATTTGCCT
>CAZJFB010000022.1:1847-5696 GCA_964545145.1 uncultured Chloracidobacterium sp.
AAAAATGTTAAGGAGTGAAAATGGATGATACGGCAACCCAGCAATTCGGGCATGAATTGAAATATGGATTTGCTAGAGAAGTTTCAATGAACTTTGATGATGCGGTGCAGCGCACGCGTGAAGCTCTTGCCACGGAGGAGTTTGGAGTGCTTTCCGAGATCAGGTTGGATGAGAAGTTCAAGGAGAAGCTCGGTATAGATTTTAGAAAGTATGTGATCCTCGGTGCGTGTAATCCGCCGCTTGCATACAAGACCGTGCAGGAAGACATAAATATTGGCTTGTTGCTTCCGTGTAATGTGATCGTTTATGAGTCTGAGGATAAATCGCGGTCTGTTGTTGCGGCAATTGACGCTGACGCAATGATGTCGGTGGTAGGCAGCGGCGACGAGATCCGATCCGTTGCTCTGGAGGTTAACGGCAGGCTCAAACGAGCTTTGGATCATGTTTAGGAAGCCTCGAAAACTACGGCTTTCCGGAAGTCAGCGGCACTGGCCGATCTAGGAGATTGAAATGGCCTCGCATAATTTTGACCCGAGCAGTGCGATACAGGATTTCTTGGTTTTTGGCGAATTTGGTGATGTAAATCCGTCGATCACCGATTCGTCGACATATACCTTTATGAGCCCGGACAAGATGGAGGAGCTATTCGATCACGAGATCGAGGGCTGCTTTCTCTATTCGCGGCACTGGAATCCGACGAACAAATTCCTCTCGGATGCACTTGCGAGGATGGAGGACTGCGAGGCTGCACAGGCTAAGGCCTCGGGGATGGCCGCGATCAGCTCTACGATCATTCAGCTTTGCGACAGCGGCGACGAAGTGATCTCGTCACGGACGATCTACGGCGGCACGTACGCGTTCTTTAAGAACTTTCTGCCGCGATTTGGTGTCAAGGTGCATTTCGTCGATCTGGCCGATACGGACAAGGTCCGCTCGCTTATTAATGAAAAGACGCGCGTCATCTATTGCGAATCGATGAGCAATCCATTGCTCGAGATTGCCGACATACCGGCCCTTTCGTCGATCTGCCGGGAACACGGCCTCAAGCTGGTAGTGGACAATACGTTCAGCCCGATGATCCTCTCGCCGATCAGGCTTGGTGCGGACGTCGTCGTCCACAGCCTGACGAAGTACATAAACGGCACAAGCGACTGCGTTGCGGGTGCCGTGTGCGCCAGCGACGAGTTCATCCATAAGCTCACGGATATCAATTCCGGCGCTTCGATGCTGCTCGGTGCTGTGCTCGACAGTACGCGGGCGGCAAATATATTGAAGAACCTTCACTCACTTCATCTACGGATGAGACAACACAGTGTCAACGCAATGTTCCTCGCCGAAAAGTTGTGGGAACTCGGCCTCAAGGTTTACTATCCAGGCTTACCGGAACATCCGCATCACGAACTCCTGACCAAGCTCATGAATCCCGGTTATGGTTACGGCGGGATGCTCGCCCTCGATGTCGGCACACTTTCGAGCGCTAACCAGCTAATGACCCGAATGCAACAGGAAAAGGTCGGTTACCTGGCCGTAAGTTTGGGATACTTCAAGACGCTATTCAGCGCTCCGGGCCACAGCACTTCGTCCGAGATACCGGTCGAGGAGCGCGAGGCGATGGGATTGAGTGACGGTTTAGTAAGGTTCTCGGTCGGGCTCGATAACGATATTCAATTATCTTTCGAACGGATCAAGCGGTGCCTTTCTGACATTTCAGCTATCTGACAAGTATTTTTCGGTTGTGATTCAAATCATAATTTGAGCTTTTAGAGCGGAATAGACTCGCTTCAGCACTATGTAAGTACTGAAACGAGATGACTCCGTTAAATGTTCACGTCCCCGACGCGAACTATCACAAGAACCTGATCTCCTGTCAGGCCGCGTGTCCGGTACATACCGATGCGCGGGGTTATGTCAGAGCGATAGCGGACGGCCGCTTTGACGAAGCATACCTTATCGCCCGCGGACCAAATCCCTTTGCATCGATCTGCGGCCGTATCTGCGGAGCTCCGTGCGAGATCGCATGTCGCCGCGGAAAGATACCAAAGGTAAATGACGACGGCAAGTTCGTTGGCCAGGACCGCCCCATCGCAATTCGTGCCCTAAAACGTTTTGTATGTGACCAATACGGCCCTGAGGCAAAACCAGTGAGCGAGGTACTTGAATCGGTCAAGGCCTTTCTACCTCCGGTTGCCGCCGACGCTGAGGAACTTGCCGCCCTTCTTAAATTTGCACGACAAAAGTCGGTCCAGCTCGGCAAAGGCGAAAAGATCGCAATTATCGGTGCCGGCCCGGCCGGCCTTAGCGCCGCTCACGACTTGGCACTGGTCGGCTTCAAGCCTACTGTCTTCGAGATCGAGCCCGTCGCCGCCGGAATGCTCGCTGTCGGTGTGCCCGCCTACCGGCTGCCCCGCGATCTTATTCAGAAAGAGGTCGAGGTGATCGAGGCACTCGGCGTTGAGATCAAATGCGGCATTCAGATCGGCAAGGATATCTCATTTGCCGATCTAAGAAAGGACCATGCGGCCGTGATAATTGCGGTCGGTGCCAAATCGTCACGAGGTATCGGCCTCAAAGGCGAGGACGGGCCGGGCGTGATCGGCGGCGTCGATCTGCTGCGTGCGGTCTCGCTTGGTGAGGGCGTCGAGGTAGGAAACGAAGTAGTTGTGGTCGGCGGCGGTAATGTCGCATATGACGTCGCTCGTTCAGTCGTGCGCCAGATAGCGTTTGATACTGCGAGAACGGCGGCCCGGCTTGCCGGAACGACGAGAGTCCATCTCGTTTCGCTCGAGGAGGCCGAGGAAATGCCCGCCGATACCATCGAGATTGTCGAGGGCGATGAAGAAGGCATAGAACGAAGCAACGGGTGGGGGCCGACCGAGGTCGTGCGGGACGACAACGGCCGTGTGACCGGCGTGGCGTTTCGCAAATGCCTACAGGTTTACGACGACGAACACAAATTCTCTCCGATTTACGATGACAACGAAACCCGAGTAATACCTTGCGATACCGTGCTGCTCGCGGTGGGCCAGGCACCAAAGCTGACATTTCTTGACGACGGCGGTACCGACATTGAACGCATGCGGGGCGACTGGCTCAAGGTCGATCTCAACACACTCGAAACAACCGGAAAAGGCGTCTTTGTCGCCGGCGATCTCGCCCACGGAACGCGCCTGCTGATCGACGCCGTCGCCTCTGGCAAGGCAGCGGCGCGTTCCGTTTACCACTATTTAACAGGCAAACTACTCGAAAGCGAGATCGTACAGACGCACGTCGTTCTCGACCGTTATCGACGCGAGCTCGGCTACGAATCGATCCGTCGTGTTGAGGTGCCTACGATCGAGCCTGCAGAACGCCTTGAACATCCTGAGAAGATCGTTGAGATCGGATTCAACAGAGAACAGGCGATGCGCGAGGCGTCTCGCTGCCTCGACTGCGGCGTCACGCCCGTCTTTGACGGCATGCGATGCGTGCTTTGCGGCGGATGTGCGGATGTTTGCCCGACCGAGTGCCTCAAGCTGATCTCGCTCGACAAGATCGAACTCGACACCGACATATCGGGGATGATCGACCGCTCGATCGGTGACGATGCCGACCTCAGCGAGAACTCGGCGATCCTCAAGGACGAAGACAGATGCATCCGGTGCGCGCTGTGCGCGATGCGGTGCCCGGTCGATGCGATCTCGATGGAACGCATCACATTTTCAACGAATTGGAGAACGGTATGACTACACATCCAGGTGAAAAAAGATCGCGTTTTGACCCGGAGCCGTTGCCGCGTCGCGATTTTCTCGGGCTCGCGGCCCTCGGCTCGATGGCGGCGGCGTTCATATTTTCGATATTTGGGATGCTGAA
>CAZJFB010000022.1:5796-13109 GCA_964545145.1 uncultured Chloracidobacterium sp.
TCCGCGTTCACCGTTGACGAAGAGACAAAGGTCAAGACCGGAACAAAGGTGTAGATATGCAAGCAGAAGGCTATTCGGCACTAAACGAGTTTTGGGTAAATCTAAAGGCCGTACCCGCTGGCGTCTATCGCGCGATGTTTCGCGGCGGTGTCCCGAAAACGGACCGCACGCGCTCGTCATTCATCTTTGGCAATGTCTTTCTGCATCTTCACTCGGTACGCACCCATCTTTGGTCGCTGCGTTGGTCGACGACGATGGGGCTCGGCATTCTGACCACTGCGGCGTTCATTCTAACCCTGATCACGGGCGTGCTATTGATGTTCTATTACAAGCCGTACACCGAGGTCGCCTATCAATCGATCAAGGACATTCACTTTGTTGTGCCGACAGGCCGCCTGATGCGTAACATCCACCGCTGGGCGGCAAACGTAATGGTCGTCGGGGTGATCATTCACATGGCGAGGGCGTTCTTCACGGCGTCCTACCGCAAGCCGCGTCAGTTCAACTGGCTGATCGGCTGGGGATTGCTGGTCACGACTCTCGGACTTTCTTTCACCGGCTATCTGCTCCCGTGGGACCAGCTTGCATATTGGGCGATCACGATCGGTGCGAACATCGCACAGAGCCCGCGTGAGATCACCGATGCGTTGGGCGTAACACAATGGCTCGATATCGGCGGCCTGCAGCGAGAGATCCTGCTCGGCTCCGACAAGGTCGGCGAAGAGGCTCTGATCCGCTTTTACCTGCTTCATGTGATGATCCTGCCTCTTGTTCTTGCCATGCTGATGGCAGTGCATTTCTGGCGGATCAGAAAGGACGGGGGACTTGCCAAGCCCGAGGATGCGGACGAACGCGTGGCCGAGGAAGCAAAGGAATTCTTCCCCGTGTTCACCGACCAGCCGGCCAAAACCTATCAGCTCGCCGCTGTCGTCAAGGGCAAGACTCCCGCAGTTAACTCCGGGCCGGAGCACACAGTCCCGTCGATGCCGCACCTCTTCTACGCGGAACTCGCGGTGCTGATGCTTACCGTTTTGATCTGCGTAGTGTTGGCCTTTGTCTCGGACGCACCGCTCAAGGAACTGGCTAATCCGCTTGTACCCGAGAATCCCGCGAAAGCACCGTGGTATTTCCTCGGGCTGCAGGAGATCGTGTCGTTCTCGGCGTTTACCGGCGGTATCGGCATCCCGATGCTCTGCATCGTCGGCCTTGGGTTGATACCGTTCCTCGACCGCGAAACGGAAGGCACGGGCGAATGGTTCGGTGGCCCGGGCGGCTGGCGGCTGGTGAGATGGTCGATAGTGTTCGGATTCGCGGCATCGATCGCGGTCGAGGCATTTGCGATCAAGTTCGGTTGGCTCCGCGAATGGTTCCCTGACATTCCGCAGCTCGTTATTACGCTGGTCAATCCCGGCACGGTCCTAACCGCGCTATACGCGGCCTACTCGATCTGGGCGGTCAAACGGTTCAACTCGACCCGGGCTGGGGCCCTTGCACTCTTTACCTGTTTCCTTTGCGGGTTCATTGTGCTGACGGTCATCGGTACATATTTCCGGGGGCCAAATTGGGACTTCTTCTGGTCGCCGTCGGATTGGGGAGGTCATTGAAGCCATGAACAAGAATAAATATCTGCTAATGGTCTCAAGTCTTGGGGTTCTGGTCCTTCTCGTCGTTGCCGCCGTGTCGGAGAATTTCATGAAGGAATGGCACGGCATTCAGGCCGGGGCCAGGACTGCTGAGGGTCCCGCCGATGTTCGTCTGCGTCAGATCGTAAACGCAAATCTTAAGGTCACGGACCGCTGCGTTACGTGCCATGTCGGAATGGCCTCCGGCGAACAGATAACGACCGACACAAAGGTCGGAGCCGCACATAGACCTGTCGTCCATTCCCCGACAGAGATGGGATGTACGACTTGCCATGGTGGACAAGGCCAGGCTACCGAAAAGGACGACGCTCACGGAAACGTTCATTTCTGGACCGAGCCGATGCTGCCCGCAAAGTACGCTTATGCGGGATGCGGAACCTGCCACACGCCGTTGAATGTGCCTAATCTGGCAACATTCGAGAATGCGAAGAAGACATTTGAGCGGCTTGATTGTTATGCATGCCACAGGCTCGACGGCCGCGGCGGGACGCTGCGACCGGGCGGCAACGTCACCGGTATGGAAGGCCCTGACCTCTCACACGTTGGGCTCAAAGGCTACAACGCTGAGTGGTATGCGGCCCACCTGCAAAAATCGCAGACCGCAGTTGATGGGGCGTGGAAGACCTCGTTCAGCGAGGTAAGCGAGACCGACCGTGCCGCGGTCAAGATCTTTCTCGACACGCAAATGGGAGCACCCAGACTGATCGAGGGCAAGGCCCAGTTCAACTCGCTCGGATGCGCGGGCTGCCATACGGTCGGGACCTTCGGCGGCGACGCGGGTATAAATCTCTCGCTTTCGGGACTGAAGGATCCAAATCAGCTTAATTTCACGCGTGTCCCCGGCGACCACACAGTTGCCAACTGGATCGTCCAGCATTTCCGTTCGCCCGCGTCGACCGTCGCCGGTTCGCAAATGCCCGCTCTCGGGCTTTCCAACGATCAGATCGATCTGCTGACCCTTTACACGCTCAGCCTGCGTCGGCGAACGCTGCCGGACACCTTCCTGCCGAAGGACCGTGTAAAGGCGATGCGTTTCGGTGCCCGCGAATTTGCTAACGACGGTCCCACGATCTATTCGGCAACGTGTTCGGCGTGCCACGGAGCAGCCGGCAAGGGAAGCCGCTTTCCCGGACTCGTACCAAACCCGTCGATCACGAATCCGGACTTTCTCGCACTGGCGTCCGACGACTTTCTTATCAAGACCATAAAGAGCGGCCGTCCCGGCAGGCCGATGCTGCCGTGGGGCGAACGTGAGAACGGGTTTACAGACGACGAGTTGAAGGGACTTGTCGCCTACATCCGCCAGCTCGGCGGCAACGTGCAGGCCGAGCCCGACGCCAAACCGCAGATCTGGGCTGCCGGCGACGTTAAACAAGGGGAAATGCTGTTCACTTCGAATTGCGCGGGCTGTCACGGTGCAAAGGGCGTCGGCGGTGACGGGCCGGCACTCGGCAACAAGGCCTTTCTCGCGGCGGTGACGGACACATATCTTGTCGGCACGATCAGCCGCGGCCGTCGCGGGACCGTGATGCTCGGATTCTCCAATCCGTCGCCGATCAGACGCGAGTTGACGCAGAGCGAGATCGAATCGGTCGTCGCCTACTTACGCTCATTGGGTGCGAAATAAACGAGGGATAGATATGAAAAAGGACATTTCAAGACGCGAGTTCATGGCAAGAGTTTCGGCAGCCGGATTTGGAGCACTAATTGCTTCGTCGACAAATGCATGGGGCCTGGACGCCATCACCAATCCGCTCGCGGCGTATCCGAACCGCGACTGGGAAAGGGTCTATCGCGATCTGTGGGCATACGATTCGCGGTATACGTTCACCTGTGCACCGAACGATACTCACAATTGCCTGCTTAATGCTCACGTTCGGCAGGGCGTCATCACACGTATCGGCCCGACGATGAAATACGGCGAAGCGGTCGACCTGCTCGGCAACCAGACGTCGCACCGCTGGGACCCGCGTGTCTGCCAAAAAGGTCTCGCGCTCACCCGTCGATTCTACGGCGACCGCCGCGTTAACGGGACCATGGTCCGTGTCGGTTATAAGAAATGGCACGACGACGGATTTCCACGCGGCAAGGATGGAAAGCCCGATGAAAGCTACTTCAATCGCGGCCGTGACGAATGGATCAGGATGTCGCACGACGAGGCCGCGGCGATAGTTGCCGCCGCATTGAAGAACATCGCCGAAACCTATACCGGCGACGAAGGCAAGCGAAAACTCAAGGAACAGCACTACGACGAAGCGACGATCGAGGCCACGCAGGGCGTCGGGACGCAGGTGATGAAGTTCCGCGGCGGCATGCCGCTGCTCGGCATGACACGTGTCTTCGGCATGTATCGTATGGCAAATTCTATGGCACTGCTCGACTCGAAGATCCGCGGTGTCGGCCCCGATCAGGCGATGGGTGCCAAGGGCTTTGACAATTACTCGTGGCACACGGACCTTCCGCCCGGACACACGATGGTAACGGGTCAGCAGACGGTCGAATTTGACCTGAATTCGGTCGAACAGGCGAAGACCGTCGTCGTTTGGGGCATGAACTGGATCACGACCAAGATGCCCGACGCCCATTGGCTGACCGAGGCAAGGATGAAAGGCACCAAGGTCGTAGTTATCGCATGTGAATATAGCGCGACCGCGACAAAGGCTGACGAGGTCGTGGTTGTCCGTCCCGGCACTACGCCGGCTCTTGCACTCGGGTTTGCAAACGTCATCATGCAGGAAAACCTGTATGACAAAGAATATGTGCAGCGGTGGACGGATCTGCCGATCCTCGTTCGCATGGACACGCTGAAGTATTTGAAGGCAGCTGAGGTCTTCGGCGGCGATCCGGCCGTCTTGAAGCAAACTTTTATTGTTAAAGACGGCGAAAAAGCTCCTCCGCCGATACAGCAGACGGTGCAGAACGTCGTTCCCGAAAAGCTCCGTCTCGAATGGGGCGACTACGTTTTTTGGGATGTCAAAAAGAACGCTGCCCAGCCGCTCACCCGCGACGATGTTGGCAGAAACTCAAAGGCGGTCGATGCAATGCTCGAAGGCACGGTCGAGGTCACGCTCATTGATGGCAACAAGGTCAAATGCCGTCCGGTCTTCGATCTCGTCAAAGAGTATGCGGCACACTTTACGCCGCAGACCGTCGAGGAACTTACCTGGGCGCCCGCCGCCGCGGTCCAGAATTTGGCCCGGCATTTCGCAAAGGATTTCGGTACGACACTTTTCGCGGTCGGTATGGGCCCGAACCAGTTCTTCAACAGCGACAACAAGGATCGCGACGTCTTCCTGCTGGCATGCCTGACGGGCAATGTCGGCAAGATCGGCGGCAACGTCGGCTCTTACGCGGGTAATTATCGCACCGCTCTCTTTAACGGTGCTCCGCAGTATATCAACGAGAATCCGTTCGATATCGAGCTTGATGAGACAAAACCCGCACGTCCCAAACAGTATTGGAAAGCTGAATCGGCCCACTACTACAACCACGAAGACCATCCGCTTCGTGTCGGCGACAAGCTTCTGACCGGCAAGACTCACATGCCGTGCCCGACGAAATCGCTCTGGTTTGCCAATGCGAATTCGATCCTCGGCAACGTCAAATGGCACTACAACATGGTCGTCAACGCACTGCCAAAGATCGAATCGATCATCGTAAACGAGTGGTGGTGGTCAACATCGTGCGAATGGGCGGACGTCGTCTTCGGCGTGGATTCGTGGGCGGAACTCAAGCATCCCGATATGACCGCATCGGTCACAAACCCATTCCTGCTCGTATTTCCAAAGACGCCGATCCCTCGGATCTTCAACACGATGGGCGATATCGAGATCTATTCGCTTGTCTCGTCGAAGTTTGCCGATCTGACGGGGGATCAGCGGTTCAACGACTACTGGAAATTCGTCCGCGAGGACCGCACCGATGTCTATCTCCAGCGGATTCTAGACTTCTCGACGAATACAAAGGGCTATAAGTTCAGCGACCTTCACGAAAAGGCGGTGAACGGCGTTCCGGCCATCATCAACAGCCGCACGACGCCAAAGAATGTCGGTTACGACCAGCTTGAAGACGCCACGCCGTGGTACACAAAGAGCGGCAGGCTCGAATTCTATCGAGAGGAAGACGAGTTCATCGACGCCGGCGAGAATCTGCCGGTCCATCGCGAACCGGTCGACTCGACCTTCTACGAGCCGAACATCATCATTTCAGGCCCGCACGAAGCGATGCGTCCAAAGAGTCCAGAGGACTACGGAGCAAAACGGGATGACCTTAGCTGCGAGACACGCTGCGGCCGCAACGTCGTTTACACCTGGGCGGAAGCCAAGACCAAGCCGCACCCGCTGATCAAGGACGACTATAAGTTCATCTTCCACACTCCTAAATTCCGTCACGGTTCGCACACGACCCCGATCGACACCGATATGAACGCCGTGCTTTTCGGCCCTTTCGGCGACATTTACAGGCACGATAAACGTGCTCCGTTCGTGACCGAGGGCTATGTCGATATCAATCCGACGGACGCCCAGGAACTCGGCATCGCCGACGGCGATTATGTCTGGATCGACGGCGATCCTGAGGACCGGCCGTTCCGCGGCTGGCAAAAGGACAAGAAGAATTACGACTTTGCCCGCTTGCTGTGCAGAGCCAGATTCTATCCGGGCACTCCGCGTGGCGTGACACGAATGTGGTTCAACATGTACGCCGCGACGCCCGGCTCGCGTCAGGGGCAGCAAGAACGCAAGGACGGCCTCGCCAAAAACCCGAGGACCAATTATCAGGCGATGTTCCGCTCCGGTTCGCACCAGAGTGCGACACGCGGCTGGCTCAAGCCGACATGGATGACCGATTCGCTTGTTCGCAAAGGTATGTTCGGCCAGGAAATGGGCAAGGGTTTTGCTGCAGATATTCACTGCCCAACCGGGGCTCCGCGAGAAGCATTCGTCAAGATCACAAAGGCCGAACCGGGTGGTATCGGCGACGAACCTTTATGGCGTCCGACCAAGCTCGGCATCAGGCCGAGGACCGAATCTGATGCAATGCTCCGATACCTCGCGGGAGATTTCATCAAGTAGAGATGGAAGCGTCACAGTTTCACACACTGATCAATCACTATCCGATGATCCTTACCGGCATCGGAATCGTCGTCATGGCGATCGGCCTTTGGCGAAAGAGCGATAGGACGATGCGGGCCGCGTATTGGATATTTGTCGCGGTCATGCTGATCGGGACCGCGGCATTTGCCAGCGGCGAGATCGCCGGCCACCAGAACGACATGTTGACCGGAGCGTCGAGTGAGGCCGTGCGCACCCATCAGCAGGCGTCGCGAACCGCGTACCTGGTGATCGGCTGTGCGGGCTTGGCGTCCGTATTTGGTCTGGTCACAGGCTACAGGCGTTCGCCGACCGCAAAATGGTTTGCGGTCACGGCGCTCTTGATCTCGATCGCGGGGTCGGTGCTGGTGACGCGGACAACACTGCTCGGACGGCAGATAAAGTATGCCGGCGTGAGCGTGGCACCGAGTTCAAAATAAAAGAGAGAAAAGATAAGGGAGACGAAAACTATGGCACGCGTACATAACTGGCAGCTCGGACGGGAGATGTCCTATTGGTATCCGGAAAGCCGCCCGGAAAAACAATTTGCCGCCGTGTTCGATACGAATAAATGCATAGC
>CAZJFB010000022.1:13209-42146 GCA_964545145.1 uncultured Chloracidobacterium sp.
GGCTGGCGGCCCGACGATCAGGACTATGCGTACCCAAACGTCGGCGAGGACGATTGTGCCGGCGGTGTCGAACATGGAGCAAGCATGCAGGTGCCGCACGCGATGGCGTGGTTCTATTACATGGCACGCATCTGCAACCACTGCACGTATCCCGGATGTCTGGCGTCGTGCCCTCGCGGTTCGATCTATAAAAGGCCCGAGGACGGCATCGTGCTTGTCGATCAAAATCGCTGCCGCGGTTATCAGGAATGTGTCCGCGGATGCCCGTACAAAAAGGTCTTCTTCAATCCGATGACCTCGACGTCTGAGAAGTGTATCGCCTGTTTTCCGAAGATCGAGCAAGGCCTGTCGCCGCAGTGTTTTGCCAATTGCATCGGCAAGATCCGTATCGCCGGCTTTATCAACACGCCTGACAAGGCACAGGCCGATAATCCGATCGACTATCTCGTCCATATCAAGAAAGTTGCCCTGCCGCTATTCCCGCAGTTTGGCCTCGAGCCGAATGTGTACTACATACCGCCGATCCATGTGCCGCCCGCGTTCACACGGCAGATGTTCGGTCCCGGAACCGAAGAGGCTGTAGAGATCTACCGCAACGCGCCGAATGATCAGGACCTTACGAGTTTGCTCGGTCTCTTTGGCTCTACCGAGGCGATCGTCCGTAAATGGAAGCGCAATGGTGATAAGGCGATCGGTATGGACGAAAATGGTAAAGAACTCGTTAATGTTCCCTTCAAGGAACCGGTACACATTCGCCCGGCATATGACAAGGTCTATCAGATCACGCGAACCAATTGTCCGTGAGGAGGTTTGAGATGCGATCACTTGTATCGTTATTATTTTTCGTTTTATTGATAACCGCGGCCTGCGCCAGAATTCAGACACCGACCGTCGAGGTCAATGTTGCGCAAGTGAAGGAGATAACACTCGACCCAAATGCCTCGGCCTGGGATGCCATTTCTTTGCACACTTCAAAGATGATCCTTCAGGATCTGGTCGATCCCAGGTTGATGGAGCCGTCGACCGCGGAGGTGAATGTCAAGGCGATTACCGACGGTGCTCAGATCGCATTCAGGATCGAGTGGATCGACGCAACACAGAACGACACGCCGGGGCCGAAGCATTTTATTGACGGTTGTGCCGTTCAATTGCCGGCGAAGATCGATCCGAACGTTCCGGCTCCACAAATGGGCGAGGCCGGTAAGAACGTAGAGATCTCGTTCTGGCGGGCGGACTGGCAGGGGATAGTCGAAGGCCGAGCGGATGCGATCACGAGCATTTATCCAAATGCGACAGTCGACCATTATCCCTCCGAGGCCAAGCCACTCGAGGCAAATCCGCAGGCACAGGCAGAGGCCGCCCTTCGTTACGCTCCGGCACGTGCTTTGGGAAATCGTCGTGCTGGCCCGCGTGAGCAACCGGTCGAGGACCTGATAGCCGAGGGGCCGAGTACGCTCTCGCCGGCACCGGCCGCAATTTCTAAAGGCAAGGGCGTCAAGACCGCAAAGGGTTGGGCCGTCGTCATTTCGCGCCCGCTGCCCGCGGGGTTCTCAACTGCGACGCCATCGCAGGTCGCTTTTGCCGTTTGGGAGGGTTCACATACGGAGGTAGGTGCGCGTAAGATGAGGACAGGATGGGTCCCGCTGATCATGAAGTGATCGGTGAGAGAAAAATTATGTCCACTGTCATCGCTCTAATGAAGGTTCACAAGGTGATCGACGACCTCTTCTTCGAGCATCAGAAGGCCTTGCTTCATTTCGATTTTGAAAAGGCTCTAGGTTTGCTCCGAGCGTATGAGTCGACTCTGTTAAACCACATGGCCGATGAGGAAGAGATCCTGCTCCCGGTCTATGCCGAGCGGGTTGACTTTCCGGCCGCCGGTGCCCCGAAGCTCTACTACGACGATCACGAAAAGATGCGCTCGTACATCGAACTTTTTAAGCAGACGATCCCAGAGGTCAGCGCCGCGGAGGAGACCGAGCGAATGCTGCTGCAGTTGCTTGACCGCGAGTCGTTCTATTTGCGCATCGTCAGCCACCACGACCGGCGTGAGGCGGATTATCTATACCCGATGCTGGACGATCTACTCTCGGAAGAGGAAAGGCACGATCTGCTCGACCGTGTAAGGCTTCGGGGCGAGAAACATTGATCAGGAAACCGATATGAAAACACAGATGCATAGCACCGAAGATCTGCTCTCTCAGGCCGCGGAGTGGCGGTTGATCAGCTTGCTGTTCGATTGCCCGAGCGAAGAGTGGCGTCATCAGATCGCCGACCTCGCCGCCCCAATTTCCGACAAAAAGTTGAAACGGGCGGCAAAAGCCGCTCAAAAAGAGGCGACTGAGGGACTATTCCATTCGATATTCGGTCCCGGCGGGCCGGCTCCCGGGCGCGAGGTCAGCTATCGTGGTTGGGTGCAGCCGGGGTACATGCTGTCCGAGCTGTCGAGCTTTTACGACGCCTTTTCCTACAAACCAAAGACTAACGAAGTGCCCGACCATGTGGCGGTCGAGACTGGCTTCGTCGCGTACCTGCGTCTTAAGGAAGCGTTCGCAGTCGAATCCGCGGATCCCGAGAGTGCCGCGATAACGGCTGACGCGTCCCGAGCATTCATCGACGAACACCTTTCCAAGTACGCCGAACAGATGTCCAAGATCCTGTCGGTGTCTGGTATCGAGTACCTCTCGTTAGCCGGCGAGGCACTCTACAAGCGCGTGGGCCGCGATAAGGACAAGGGCAAGCAGCGATTTCTGCCAGTATTGGATAAGGATGTAGTGGAAGACGATATGGAATGCGGGCTCGCTTAGAGGCCCGCGTAAAAACCAATGATCAGCGAAACTACGGTCAGGGTTCCGTAGATCACTTCGCCGATACCGATCTTCATCGCCTTGACCTTTTTGCGATACCGCGAAAGGCCGATCGCACATCTCACGAGTAGAACCGCAAATATCACGACCACCAGATAGGGGCTGAGGCCCGCAAGCGCGAGGCCCAGAACCAAAAGAAAGGCGACGACGTGCGCCGCCATGGGCAGCGAGAACGAATTTGGCTTTCCTTTTTCGAGATTAAGGCGGTTCCGTACATATAAGATCGATGCGATAGACCTGGCTGCCAGGATCGCCCAGAGGGCGTAAGCACGCGGGCCGCTCCATCCGTCAGCGAGTGCGATAACGGCGATCGACGACGCGATCGCGACCGAGCCGATCAGCTCGGCGGGCAATTGCCGCGAACGCCGCGTCGCGTCGCAGTAGATCTGATAGACAGCGAACGGTAGAACAACTGCGAAGGGAAAAAAACTCGCAGCCGAAACGGTCAATACGCTTCCGATCAGGCCCGTCGCGAAAACCGCGAGGTAACCGAGCCCAAACCTGACCGCATACGCCGTTTGGGGCAGTGATCGGTCGGAGAGCCGGTCGAAAAGTACGATCTTCAACGGCTGTCTGAGCAGGAATGCTCCGATAACCATCAGGCTGACCCAAAGCCCGCCGGGCGAAAAAGCGATGGCCAGGCCAGCGACGATCGGCTCGAGGAGAAATCCCCACGAGCCGTGTTCTGTAGGCAAGGCAACCTGCGTGAGGCGCACTTTACGAACGGGAGGTAGATGGGATACAGCGGAAGACATCTTCAAACGACAATTCTATCCGACCTCGGCAGAAAATGCCTTTCGCTCGAGTTCGATCGCTCGCGGGAAAAGCAGATTGTTCTCGAGATGGATGTGTTGGTGAATGTCCTTCTCAAACTCCTGCATCCGATGATAGAGAGCGGTGAAGCTCGGACACGCCCACTCAGGAAGGTCGTAGTCTTTCGTGACGGCACGCATCTTGGTCAGCAGGTCACCGACCTCTTCGTGCTCGATATTCATCATGTTAACGGGATGCTGCACCGTCCCGAACGGTGGGAACGCCGGCGTGTGATGCTGTGTAAAGCTGTACTCGAGCCGCTGAATATACGGAAAAAGCACCGCTTCCTCCTTCATCATGTGCGGTTCGAGGTCGGCACAAATGGCTTCGAAGAGGCCCTTCAGTTCGTGAAGTTCTGGCAGGTGATCGCCGTGACGCGTTGCGACCTTTTCCATCAGCGGCGTCAAGTGAGCCATCTCCTGACGAGTGTAGACGTGGTGTTTGTCGAGGATATAGTCGACCAGATCGGAGAGCGGCATTTCTGCAAACGGCTCGTCCTCGGTGCCCGTCGAGTTTCCCAGGACACCGTCGATCTTCTCCATCACCACCTCCGGGATCGCGCCCACCATGCGGCAGGCTTCATCAAACTGCGTGTCGCCGTGACAGCAGTAGTCGATCTTGAATTCCTCAAAGACCCGTGTGGTCACAGGCCTCTCTAACGCGATCTCGCGAACCGTCATCGAATGAAAATTTTGCATATAATTCCTCCAAAGCTTTCGAGCTTAGGTGCAATTATGGGTGCACGATGCCCGGAGGAATATGATCTGACTCATGTTCGCAGGAAAAAGGTTAGATCAGCAGGCGGCGCTGCTTTTGGGGTGCGGATAGTTCTCGTTCGGGTCTTCGTCGTCGCGTGTCAGGCAGACAAAGTCCTTTTCGATGAGGATGTGGAGTTCGCCGTTCGATCCGATCGGAATGTCACCCTCGATGCCGACGGTCTCGGTCCCGGTCCAGTCGGCACCGGTCGCAGCGGGGATCATGACCGTAAGCTTACCATCACGAAATGCAGCGGACAGGCTGTCGCTTTCGGACCGCTCTATCGCGTAGCTCAGCCGGTCATTGGGAGAAGGGCCGAAGAATGACGATTCCTCGAATTTACCGGTCTCGGCAAATTGGGCGACCTCGGACCGCGTCAGCCGCATGCGCACCGAATTGCCTTTGATCCTCAGCTTCATATCTCGGAATTTTAATGCGACCGATACATGCGAATTATGATCTAAATCACTTTCGCGGACCGCACTGCCGCAGAGCGCCAGGCGCTATTTGACAAATGTTTGAAGGCGTTCCACGCAGTCAATGTGGATCTTGCCCCGTACGATATCGACCAGCCCGCGGTCTGCGAGCTTTCGGATCGAACGGATCGTCGTCTCTATGGTCAACCCTGCCATCTCGGCAATGTCCTGCCGGCGGTGGGCGATCTTTTTTGACTCACCGTTTTTGATCTCGCCCGCCAACCTGATAAGCACGCTCGCCACCCGGTGTTCGGCCGACGGCGTTGCGAAGATCTGGACCGTCTCGGTCCGTTGCCTGAGAAGTCCGCACATTCGCTCCATGATTGCCGCGGAAAACTCCGGGGACGACGCCATCAGCGATCGAAACTCAGGCTGCGGCAGCAGCAGAAGTTTGCTCTCTTCCATCGCAACTGCCGTAGCGGGAAACCGCTTGCCGTCCAGTGCCGGCGGGATCGCAAAGACCTCGCCCGCGGAGAAAACGCCTATTATCACCTCTTTTCCCGGCTCAGGATACCGAACCATTTTCACTTTTCCCGAGATCACAAACGGAAGAAAACTCGCCTGATCGCCCTCCGCAAAGATCTCTTTGCCCGTCGCAAAGGTGCGCTTAGCCCCGCGCTTCAGGATCAGATCAGTGATTTGTTCGTTTATGACGGTCACAAGGACTTCACTTTAGCACGTCGGTTCGCCGACCGACAAAAATAGCGGTCTGGGGGTTTATGAGGCAGGTCATAAAAGCTCACCGCCATTGTGGAGGAAAATCCTTACTATGAGGTGACATTATGAAGGCTCTGAAGACTCTGACGATCGCGGCCGTTCTGATCGGGGTGGCAATTTCCGTTTCTGCCCAGCCGCAAGCCAAGCCTGATACGGAGGAACTGAACCGTCGGCTCGCCGAGCTTGAGGCAAAGGTAAAACTCCTGACTGACGAACTCGCAGCTGTGCGGTCGCTGGCCGGGGCTCCAGCGGCTCCATCGGCTGCAGCGGAAAAAAGATCGGCTGCGAAAGCCGAGACGGTCACGGCTGCTGCACAAGCGGCACCAAAGAAGGACCTCGGCGTCGATGTCGGCAGCGCACGTCTCACGCCGTACGGGACGATCTACTTCAACGCGTTCGGCAACAGCGGCGGTACAAACAACGCCGACGTCCCGATGTGGGCCACCGTGAGCGGGCCGGGCAACGCCGGGGCGAGCATGCGGCAGACGCGGCTCGGCCTCAGGCTCGAGGGGGCAAGGGTCGGCAAGGCCCGACTCGGCGCCGTGCTCGAGGCCGACTTTTTCGGCGGGATTCCGGGCATCGGCGTCGGCGAGAATTTCGGCGTCGTCAGGATCAGGCTCGCGAATGCAAAGCTCGATTGGGAAAAGACGTCGCTGACCGTCGGGCAGGACTGGATGCCGTTCGCTCCGCTGAACCCGACATCGCTCGCATCGGCGGCGATACCGCAGATGGCCGCCGCGGGCAATAATTGGGCGCGTCTGCCGCAGGTCAAGGTCGAACGCAGGCTTAACGATCACGTGACGTGGCAGGGAGCCTTGCTGGCACCGCAAAGCGGCGATTCCTCCACGACAACGTCTTTCCTTCTGCAGCCAAACTCGGGCATGGCATCGCGCACGCCGTACTTTCAGAGCCGGCTCGCGTACTCGGGCAAAAACTGGTTCGCAAGCAAAAAGGCAGGCTCGATCGCGGCCTCGGCACATTTCGGCCGCTCATCCGTCTTTCTCGGAGCGGCGAACGTTCGTCACGATGAAAACTCGTGGGGCTTCGCCGCCGATTGGAATCTGCCGCTTTCGGATGTCGTCGCGATAACAGGCGAAGCGTTTGCGGGACAGGGCCTCGGAGGATTTCAGGCGGGTATTTTTCAAAGCCTGAATACCGATTTCGCCCGAATTCAGGGCATCGCTTCGACGGCCGGGGGCGTCAGGGCGATCAGGACGCGCGGAGGCTGGGTCCAACTTGCGGTCACGCCGCGTATGCTGGGCAATAAGCTCGGGATCTACGGCACATTCGGCACTGACGACCCGAACGACCACGATCTGACGAGCGTCGCCAACCGGGACTGGCGGCAGAGAAATATGGCGTTTGCGGGCGAAGTGATATACAAATTCACGCCGCAATTTCAGATCGGGTTTGAGGCGAGACGATTCCAAACGCTGTATCTGTTCTCGCGGCGGCAGACGGCCAACCACATCAACCTGGCGATGGCGTATACGTTCTAGCCGACCGGGGGAATGAGGTAAACTGGCCCTATGGCCTCAAGTGCACAGTCGCGGATCGATGGCTTTGTCTTAGCGGGCGGAGCGAGTTCGCGAATGGGCCGGCCTAAGAGCGGCGTGGTGTTGGGCGGACGGACGCTCCTGCAGCGGGCCGTCCAGACAATATTCGGGTTTACCGGCGGACAGGTAAGCGTTCTTGTCGGTCCGGACTTTGCGGACTGTTTGCCGGATGCTGACTTTCAGATCGTCCGCGATCTGCCGCCTCCGGCGAAATACCTTGAAAGCCGTGCACCGATCTTTGGCCTTCGGACGGCTCTAAGTGTTTCCAACGCAGAATGGGTCGCAGTTCTGGCAGTCGATCTGCCCTTTGTCCCCGCTGAACTGCTCAAATTGCTGGCTGCCAGAGCCGATGAAAATGTCGATGTTGTCGTGCCCGTCCAGCCGGACGGCTCGATACAGCCGTTGTGTGCACTTTATCGACGCGATACGGTGCTGCCCGCCGTAGAAGCAGCGATCGCTGGCGACGTCATCAGCTTGCGTGGAATGATCGCCGAACTCAGGTCGAGCATCGTTGAGTTCAGCGAACTCGTAGGTTTAAGTAGAACGACGAATGTTTTTATTAACGTCAATACGCCGGAAGATCTTGCCCAGGCCGAACGACTGTTAGCCTAGGTCTTTCTCATTCGACCGCCAACGACCGCTCCTACAGCGCCAATGATCGGGTTGAGCAGTGCTACCCAGAGAGGCGTCTGTGCTTTCATCATTGCCTCCATGTTTGGAAGGTTTGCGGGCCTCGGATCAGTCGGAGCCGGCGTCAGAGCAACACCCACAGCCATCAATGCGCCGAGTACAACCATTATCCCGGCGAGGATCTTTGCCGCCAAAATGCCCTTGCCCGCAAGTGCGGCAGCATATCCACCGATCACTGCAGCGATAAACGACAGAACGAAACTTACCATTATCCAAAGTAACGAGACCTGGTAATTTCCGGCCTGAAAGGCTCGTTCTGTACCCAGAGCAAGATAAGCACCTGTGAGCAGGATGAACACAGCAAAAAATGTCACGATGTAGCCGGCAATAGCGCCAAGAATTGACCTGATCATTAGAGATCACTCCTTTTGTTGGAATATTGATCGTGTTACGACATTATGAACTATACCGCAAAATCGTTGAATTGATCACACTCAGATCCCAGTGAGTTTGAGACGACCTTTCCAAGCCTCAGCCTCCCAAAAGATGTCTACAGGTCAATTAGGTGATTGCTTCGGACAGGCATTTCGTCCGAAAGATCCTTCGAAAATACGGTAGAGCGGGGCGAGACTATTTAGATCGTGCGTCGAAAGCGAGTACCTTTTCGGCTTTGCGTTCGAGCATCATCTGGTAGACCTCGGAGATATCCGCGACCATTTTTTCGGTGCGGAAGTTGGGGTCGACGTGTTTGCGGCCGTTCTCGCCGAGCTTTCGTCGCAGATCTTCATCTTCCAGCAAATGAGCAACGCGGTCGGCGAGGCCGACGTTGTCGAACGGCTTGACGAGATATCCCGTGTAGTCGTCGATAACGACCTCAGGAGCACCGTCGATGTCGAAGGAGACGCACGGTTTGCCCATCGCGAGCGACTGCGGCAGAACGCGGGCAAGGCCTTCGCGTAAGGATGTGTGGACGACGACGTCCATCGCCGAGATCATCTCGGGGATCCGTTCGCGGGGAATTAAGCCGGCGAAGACGAAATTGTCGAGAATGCCGTACTCGGCGGCACGCTTCTGCAGGTGTTCGAGCAGAATGCCGTCGCCGATGAGGAAAAACCGCACGTTGGGCACGCGGCGGACGATCTCGGGTGCGGCGTCCATCAGTTCGTCGTGGCCCTTGAGCGGGAAAAGGCGTGCGATCTTGCCGACGACCGGCGCATCGAGCGGAATGCCGAATTCGCGTTTGACCGCGTCGGCGTCGTACTTCGCGTTGAGGAACCAGTCCAGCTCCATCCCGCTGTAGATCGTGCGAAAACGTTCGGGCTCGGCGATATTCGCGGCGATCGCTTTTTTGACGATGATCTCTGAGACGCTTATGTAAAAATCGGTGACGGGTGCGCAGATCTTCTTGGCGAGCCACCACGAACGGTTGATCAGCCACGGTTGGTAATCGTGAAAGACAAGGCTGTGCAGCGTGTGGACGATGATCGGCGTTCCGGCGAGCCACGCCGCGAGACGGCCGAGTACACCCGCCTTGGACGAGTGAGTGTGGACGATGTGGTAACGGCCTTTTTCGATGAGCTTGTAGAGCTTCCAAAAGGCGACGAGATCTGAGAACGGATTGATCGACCGGCCCATTTCCGGCACGATGATCAGATTGGTCGTCTCGCGTGCCTGCGAGAGCAGCTCGCCCTCTTTTCCCTTGTCGATGCCGCTGATGAAATCGACCTCGTACTCGGGCATCGCATCGAGGCCGACGACCGAGAGAAGCGTGTTCTCCTGCGCACCGCCGACGATCATGCGGGTGATGATGTGTAGGACGCGGATCGGTTTAGACATTTGCCACGACAAGATAATCCCGGTCAAGATGGATGAACTCGAAATCCGTCACACCGGATTTTGCGAGGATGTCGCGGACCTGGGCTTCGCGGTAGAGGAAGAGCGGCGTTCCCTTGAGCCAGAATCGGACGCGGCGGACGGGCACGCGCCACTCAACGGCTTTCGGGAAGCTCATAATCATCTTGCCCTTGGTCATCTCGCGCATCGCGGTCACGATCGGCACCGGATCCTGTATGTAGTCGAAGAAACCGTTGCCGGTGCATGCGTCAAAAGGAGCCTCGGACTTGTCGATATCGTCCGGAAAGGCACCGACGACGAACTCGCACACGTCGCCGACGCCTGCTTGGTTAGCGAGCTTATCTGCGATCTCGATCATGCCTTTGGCAAAGTCGATGCCGACGACGTGCTTTGCGCCTTCTATCGCGAACGCGATGCAAAATCGGCCTGAGCCGCAGCCGACATCGAGTATCTTTTTACCTTCGAGAGGACGCAGCTTCTCGACGTTGAGCTCGAGGCGTTTCTGCACGACGCCGCGCCACCAATTATCGACAAAGCTCGCGAACGGGCCTTTCTTCGACTCGTATATCGCGTCAAATCGCTCGGCGTCATCGTGAAAATGATCGCGTACTTTTTCCTCGACAGATGTCGTATTGCCTGTTGTCATAATTAAACCAATCACGTATCAGATGCCATTACTACGTGCGGGCTTCTGCACCGATACCTAGAACCTCGCCCATCGGTGCCAGCTTGAAGTCGCGAAGCAGCTTTTTCAGCCGCCGCTCGGTCGCGCCGAGATTGAAATAATGCGTCAACGCGATCCGCCGCGGCACGTCGATCCGCGGGTGATCGGGGTCGAGTTCCCACGGGTGCAGATAGAACGTCACGGGCTGCCCCTCGCGGTTGACCGCCTTGATCGCCTGCTTTGTGACCTGGTACGGATATATCCGAAAGTACGCTCCGCCCGAGATCGGCATCGTAAAGCCGGGCAGCTTGAGCGTCGAGATCGGGAACTCGACGAACTCAAATTTCTCTCGCTTGATCGTGTACGGAAACCGCGGAGCGTCCGCGATGCCGTAGCGGTAATTCAGGACCGGGAATATGCTCGAATCGTACTTGATGCCCAGCTCGCCGAGTATATCGAGGGCCCAGAGCGAGTCCTTTGTGATCGAAAAGAACGGAGCACGATGGCCGAGCACTTTCTTGCCGGTCAAGTCCTCGAGAAAGTGTATCGCCCGCGTCAATTCCTCCTGAAACAACTCGGGAGCTTGCTTGTAGATCAGCGTGTGCGAAAATCCGTGCGTGCCGATCTCGTGGCCCTCGGCCTCGATGCGTTTGACGATCTCTGGGTGTTTCTCGGCGACGTAACCGAGCATGAAGAACGTCGCTTTGACATTCGCTTCGTCGAGGATCTTGAGCAGTTTGTCGCCGACCATTTCGATGCGGTCCTCGAACTTGTCCCAGTCCGAGTACGGTATCTCGATGCCTTGATACCAGTCCTCAAAGTCGATCGTTAACGCGTTTGTGATCGGCGAATTGCCCATAAAATCATGATGGTAACCGGCTGACGAACCGCGAACCGCGTCTTTCATCGGTCGGCGGCAAGCCGTACGATCGTGCGGGAAGATCGCTGCCGGTTACCAAACTGGTGAAGTCATTTTATCACCGAGGCGGCGAAAGAAACCACCCGCTCACTCAGGTGATTCTGCCTTGAAGCCAACCGCAGTCCAAAATGATGTCGTGCTGAACGTGATATTTTGCAATCCGCAGCGCTGCATCATCGCTTGTATCTCAGCCTTTGAGAATCGCTGTTCGAGCCGCGTACCAAAGCGGTCGAGCGCGTCGTTTCGCATCACGTAAAAGCTGTTACGGCGGTATTGCGAAAGTGGAAAGCTCTCGACATTCATGCCCGTCTTTTCGAGCAGCAACGCCGTTCGGGCGAGCGGCCAATAAAGAAGCATTGCTAAGACCTGGCTGATCACGTACCTTAGCCCGTGCGGCATTCGGCAGACGGCTGCTCTGATGGCGTTGCTCATTCGCCAGATCAGGCGAAACCACGCGGGCCTGTTATCAAAGCTGTAATAAAGATAAACGAGGAACGGTGCTCCCGGCTTGAGCTTCGCGATGCAGGCACGCATGCCGGCCTCGGTGTCCGGGATGTGGTGCAGCACGCCAAGCGAGTAACCGAAATCGCAAGATCCGTCTTCGAGCGGAATGCTATCGGCGCCTGCCTGAGCAAATTCGACGTTTGACGCACCGGCGAGAGCTCGTCTTGCGACATTGAGTGCATCTTCGCTCGGGTCGAAAAGATAAAGCTTGCCGACACGCGGTGCGACGAGCCGTGCCCAGCGTCCGCTGCCGCAGCCGAGATCGAATCCGACAGCGTCCGCAGACAGCTTTTCCCACGGAAAGATATTGAAATAATTGTCAAACATCCGGCCGAGTTCTTCCTCGGTCAGGGCAGACTGGTCGAACCGCGACCATTCATCGCCAAATCCGGCAACCACCTTGTTGTCGATATTTGCGGTCATTGCGGGTCGATAAATCGTTGGAACCAAAGCTCGAGCATCAGCAGAGTCCAGATCTGGAACGCGTGGTCAAAGCGGCCTTCGGTGTGCTCGTCGACGTATTTTCGAATCATCTCGGGACGGACGATACCGCGATTCAGCGACTTTTCCGAGAGCAGGACACCGCGGACGAAATCCTTCATTTCGCCGCGAAACCAGCGGCCGACCGGGACGCCGAAGCCCATCTTTCGGCGATAGATCACTTCGGACGGCACGAGCCGGGCGGCGACCTTTTTGAGCAGATACTTGGGCCGAAAGCGGTTCATCTTAAGGCTCTCGGGCAGGCTCGCGGCAAACTCGATCAGGTTGTGGTCGAGGAAAGGCGAGCGTGCCTCGAGCGAATTTGCCATCGAGGCGATATCGACCTTGACGAGCAGGTCGTTCGGCAGATAGGTCATTTGGTCGGTCAAAAGTGTGGCGTCGAGTATGCCCGAGCCGTTTGCTCTATCGAACCAGTCGTCGAGAAAGTGCGACGCAGTCTGATCCGCGACCGAACGAGCGAATTCCTCGGTGTAAAGGCCGGATTTGACTGCCGGCTTGAAGGTGGACATCCAGCGGAAATAGCGCTCTTTCCTTTCTTCATTAGCAGAGGTGAAAAACCGCTGAACGTCGCGGATGCGCGTCTTCTTAAGCTCGGATGACGGAAGCAGATTGATCGGGCCTTCAATAAAGAGCTTACGCAACGGTCGGGGGATGCTGCGATAGAGATCGGCCACCTCCATCGCCATGTAGCGTTCGTACCCGGCAAAGCTCTCGTCGCCGCCGTCGCCATTGAGAGCGACGGTGACGTGCTTTCGCGTTTCTTTTGAGACGTAATAGGTCGGGATCGCCGACGAGTCGGCGTACGGCTCGCCATAGTGTTCGACGAGCGCCGGCAGCACGTCGAGAGCATTTGGGCGGACGATGAGTTCGTGATATTCGGCACCGACGTGTTCGGCGACCTTCCGCGCGTATTTCAGCTCCGAGAAATCTTCTTCTTCAAAGCCGATCGAAAAGGTCTTGACCGGTGTCGAGCTTTCCTGTGCCATCAGGGCGACGACCGCCGACGAATCGACACCGCCCGAGAGAAATGCTCCAAGCGGCACTTCGGAGATCATTCTGAGCCGCGTCGATTCGCGAAGGATGCGGGTCGTTTCCTCGATGGCGTCTTCTTCGCTGATCTTTATCTTCTTTGAGAAATCCGGCAGCCAATAGCGTTTGGTCTCGATCTTGCCGTCCTTCCATTTGAGCCAGTGGCCGGGCTCGAGTTTGCGGATCGCCTTGAATGCCGTCTGCGGTGCCGGAACGCAAAGATACGACATATAGCTGTCGATTGCCTCCATGTCGACGTCGCGTAAGACGGAGGGATGCTTTAAGACGGCGGTAAACTCGGACCCGAATATGAAGTCGCCATTCGGCTGGTGCGAGTAGAGGATCGGCTTCTTGCCGACGCGGTCGCGGGCGATGAAGAGCGACCGGTCAAGGGTGTCCCAGATCGCGAATGCAAACATCCCGCGCAAGTGCTGCAGCGAGTCAGGCCCCTGCTCGTCATATAGCCTAAGGACAACCTCAGTGTCGGATTTTGTGTAAAGCTCGTGTCCGCGTTCGATCAGTCCTTCGCGCAGTTCCCGATAGTTGTATATCTCGCCGTTGAAGACAATAGCTTTTGTCTTGTCCGGAGTGAAGATCGGTTGCCGGCCGCTGGCGAGGTCGATGATCGAAAGGCGACGCATCGCAAGGCCGACATTCTCATTCAAATAAAAGCCGTCCTCGTCGGGCCCGCGATGAATTATGGCGAGATTCATCGCTTCAAGCAGCGCGCGGTCTGCGGCGGCCCTGTTGGCATTGACAAATCCCGTTATTCCGCACATCTAGCTATTTTCAGGGATATTGGGAAAGGCCGTGGTCGGAGCATTTAACTCGGGCACCGGACGCTGTTCTTGCTTTGGGCTCTTGAATCCGCGCAATTGGTCATCGACACGCTTTTGCGCGGCCTTTCGGATGAGGCGTTCATTCTCCTTCTTTTCTTGAAAAACGGTCCAACCCACGCCTAGCATAATGAACAAAAAGACCTGGATCTGCGTTCGCTGACGGTAGGCGGTGCCAACGTTTCCCTGAAACAGCGAGTACGATATCGTTAGCAGAAGCGTGAAGATGAGTACAGGAAAAGCGTTCCTTAACCTGTTCCGAATAGTGAATATCAAACCCGAAACGATGAGCGGGAGCATCATCCACCAGATCAAGACCTCCGGGATCGTGATCGCCTGGCGGAGGTTAGACGCCTGCCACGGAAACGGCGCCAGCATAAGATACATAAACCCGGTCGGTATCGCCGTCAGAGCGCCTTCGGTCGTCGAAACGTCGACCTCCTCGTTGAAGCCTGAGCCCGCGGCTTTTGCAAGGTCAGAACGGCTCGACTGAATCCGCTCAAGATTTGCGAACGTACTCAGTTCGATCTCGGCGTTTCGTCCGACGCCAAGATACGACAATCCAAAGCCGAGCAAAGCAAGAACGACGGTCCGCCTGAGGATCGACTGATTTGAACTCGAAAGCCCGACGACGAAGCTGCCTACTACGGCGATCGTCGCCATGTAAAAGATATAGAATCGGAGCGAAAGTATCCCGAAGAGAGAGAAAAGAAGTAACGCAACGGCCGCATAATTGATCTTTCCCTGCAGCTGCAGGACCATCGTCATCGCAACGACGAGAAGGAAAATGATCAGCCCATCCTTGAGTAACTGGCCGGACCAAATAACGAACGAAGGGAAAATTGCGACGCCAAGTGCTGCGACGCGGGCGACCTTGAGATTGCCAAAGATCTTTCGCGCGCAAAAATATACCATTGGTGCCGTTGCGGCACCGATCACCGCGCAGAAGGACTGGGCCGCGAATATGTTCCGGCCAAGGACGGCATATATCGCCGCCACCATGTAGTTCATTCCCCAGCCGGCACCGCTTGCCGGGTTATTTGCGAGAATCAACGCAGCGGTTTCACGTTCACGCCCCATCCAGTAATCGACCAGGCCCCAACCATTCACGTCATATGCGATGGCGTCACCGCCAAAAAAGACCCTAAGATCGTAGATGTGGATGAAAATGCCGAACCCCATCCTAAGGATCAATCCGGTCAAAAACACGGTCGTGATAAACTCTTTCTCTTTCGTATATTTTCTGAAGAAGAGTACGGCGATCCCGGAAATTACTGCCGTAAAGCCCAGAGCCGTTGGGCCCTCGGGGAACGGAACGGCGAACAGCCCAAGAGCTATCAACAATCCGCATCCTAAAAGTAGAAACCGGTTAAGCACTAGGGATTTTCCTCCCTGAGAACAAGATTGTTCTCCAGCACCAGCGCATCAAAATTGGCATTTCCAAACGTCTTAACAGCGTCTGTGGGCGTGCACACGATCGGCTCCTGCACGTTGAACGAAGTGTTGAGCAACATCGGAATGCCCGTGAGTTTCTTGAACTCGTTGATCAGGTTCCAATAACGCGGATTGGCGTCCCGGTTGACCATCTGCGGACGTGCCGTGCCATCAACGTGAACCACAGCCGGAATTTTCTCTTTATACTCGTCGGCAACCTCGATCACGGTGATCATGAACGGGTCGTGATGTTCGACACCGAAAACCTCGGTGCCGTGTTCCTCGAGCATCGACGGAGCCAAAGGCCGAAACCACTCGCGGAGCTTTACTTTATGGTTCAGTATCTCGCGCATGTCGGCACGGCGCGGATCGGCAAGAAAGCTGCGCGCACCTAAAGCCCGCGGGCCCAACTCCATCCGGCCGTTGAACCAGCCGATGATAGCTCCGTCCGAGATCATTTTTGCCAGACGCGGCAACAGAACGTCGTCCTCGAGCGTTTCATACTTGAGTCCGGCCTCATCGAGGGCCGCACGGCATTCGTCGTTGGTGAAACCCGGGCCAAAGTAGGCCTTGTTCATTACGAACGAGCGCGGCTTCCCAAGTATCTGATTCCAAACAAAATACGCTGCTCCTAGGCTGCATCCCGCGTCACCCGCTGCCGGCTGAACAAAGAACCTCTTGAAGGGCGTCTCATGAAATATCCTGCCGTTCATCACGGAGTTGAACGCGACGCCGCCCGCCATGCACAGGTTCTCCTCGCCCGTCATCTCGTGAATTTTCTTGACGAGATAGATCGCGGTTTCCTCGAGAGCCTTCTGAGCCGAGCAGGCAATGTCCCAATGGTGTTCGCTCAATTCTTCGCCCTTTTTGCGTGCCGGGCCGAGTTCTTTCACAATGCCATCAGGAAACTGATAGTGCTTAGCCAGGTGATGATCGAGGACCTTGATATTGAATTTGAAATCGCCGCTGCCGTTGGTCGTGAGCACCCTCTCGCGGAAAAAATCAACATATTTCGGCCGGCCGTAAGCTGCAAGGCCCATAACCTTCCACTCATCGCCGGCGAACATATCAAAGCCGATATAATTTGTTACCGCCGAATAGAATTGGCCGAGGCTGTGAGGCAGCTTGATGCGTTTAAGTATCTCGAGCTTGTTGCCATTTCCCCGTGAGTACAGCGTCGTCGTATCTTCGCCCGTTCCGTCCCAGGTCAGGATAGCCGCAGAATCGAACGGCGAGACAAAGAACGCGGACGCGGCATGAGTCTGATGATGTTCGAGATAGTGAAATTGGAAATCGCTCGGGCCGAAATGCTCACGCAGCCGCTTTGGGTGCCTGAACATTCCGAGATAGCTGTCGGTAACTTGCGCTATGCCCCGATCCGCCCGGGCCTTGAACATATCACGCGATATGAACGCCGAACGAGCTGCCTGCATCGCCTTGTGTCGCAGGATCCACGGTTTCCAGTAGTGACCGACATGCTCGACATCCTTGAGCGTGATACTTGCATGGTCAAGGCAAAATTGGATCGCTTTGTATGGAAAACCGCTGTGATGCTTGACCCGCGAAAAACGCTCCTCTTCGACAGCTGCGACCAACTCGCCATCCTTGATGAGCGAGGCCGCAGAGTCACCTAGCGTTGTTAGTCCAAGAATATACATCTGTTGATCACGTCAGGATCTTGCCGCTGCGGCACCAAAAACCTCAGCGACTCGTGGAGCGATGACCTTGGCTGAGTACCTTTCTTCAACCGTCTGTCGCCCAGCGGCACCGATCCGTTTCCTGAGGTCTTCGGAGCGAATGAGGCCGGTCAATTTTTCGATCCATTCAGCAGGGCCACCCGCAAGAAAGCCGTTCTCACTGTCCGTAATGATTGTAGAGTTTACACCGACGGGCGAGCAAATTGCGGGTATTCCAAGCGACATGTACTGCAGGGCCTTAAAGCCGCACTTTCCCCGTGTCCACTTGTCGTCGGGAAGCGGCATTATCCCGATATCGATCGGGCGAAGGTCGTCAACCTCGCTTTCGGCCCGCCATGGCACGACAGTCACATCGACGCCCGGTAGGTCATATTTCGCCGGGCCGACCACCCTCAGCTGAAAATCTTCGGTCTTCGCCAATGCCTGCAGCACCTCGCGGAGCGTGTCGAGGTGCTGGACCGTACTGTAGCTTCCGCTCCATCCGATCGTGATCCTATCTGAAGGCGCGCGTTCGACCGGGAAATACTTTTCCGTGTCCAGAGTGCTCGGAATGATCGTCACCTGCTCGTTGTACTTACTTGCGTAATCCGCAAGGTACTGGTTTCCTGCCATTATTCGTGTTGAAAGGCGGCAGATCTCCGCCGTTTTTGCCGGAAACTTCAAATAGCTGAGATAACCGTTTGACGGACTTCTATACGGAATAAAGATCGCGTCATCGAAGTCGAATACGATCGGCACGCCGGAGCGTGCGATCTTACGCTCAAACCACGGCGGGCCGAGCAGTGCAGCCTCGCGAAACAGATAGACGAGGTCAAAACCGCCCACCGAGTCGAGTTCGCGGCTACGGCGTTTCATTCCGCCGATCACGGCACGGATCTTTGAGGCGATGTGTCCGCTTTGATATAGGATCGAGCGAAGTTCTGGTGATTCGAAGGGCGCGTACGTGATCTCGATACCGTGTCCGGCGAGCAGCGGTTCCCATTGCTCGATGCGAAACCGCTGGCCCGGACTCGTATCATGTACAGACGGAACTACTGCCAAAACACGCATACCGAAACTCGAAATGGTAACAACTGCCCGTCAGCTTTGCAAAAGGTTTTTGTAAAGCCTGAAGTAGCGGCTGCCGCCGACCGCTTCAAGGTCAAACCTCCTCCGAGCGGTTTCCTTGCATCTTTCGGAGACGTAGCCGAGTCGCCTCAGCTTAAAAAGAGCCTGTTGGTAAGCTTCAGGGGTGAATTCGTCGACCAGTATCCCGACTTTTTCGCTATTAATTAGCTCATCCACATCACCGACTCCGGAATTAGCAATTATCGGCAAACCCGCGGCCAGATACTCGGGGATCTTCGTCGGCGATCGGGACTGTGTCGCGTAGGTTGCCTTGACGAATGAAAGCCCGGCGTCCGACGCGATCAGGTAGTCAGGTATCTGTGAGGGTTCGACCCGTCCAACGAACATGTCAGAGTCCGAATAGCCGCGTTCCCTCAGGAGTCTCACGATCTCTGCCGGATCCGATTGGGTCAGAAACATCGCGAAAGCTCGCGGATCTAGTTCGCGCGCGGCGGCCATGAAGTCCGAAAGTTCTTTTGTGAGGTAAAGTCCGCCGAGAGCACCTACGTGGGTGTAAACGGTCCGGCCCGCGACACCGAGTTTTTCTCGCATCGTGTCGCGGCGTGCAGCGAGTTCAGCAGGGAACCGGTTCGCAAGATCGACGCAGCAAGGTATGACCTCTACCGGGCGCGATTCATCGGCGAGCACCATCTGCCTAGCCTTTTCGGTTAGTATCACAAAGCCGTCCGACTCCCGCATCAGCCAACGCTCGACTCGCTTTGCGGCGCGATAAAGTAGTCCTTTCTCAGGCCATACTCCAGCGTCGGTATATTCCTCCGGAAAAAAGCCGCGAATATCGAAGACGAGTTTTGGTTTGCTTGAAGAGAACTTGCGAGCCAGGGCGCCCATAAGCGTCGGAACGTGAACACGGCCGTGAAGAATATTGATCTTTTGTTGAGCCACGATCTTTCTGACACGAAGTGTTCCAGCAAAAATATCCCAAGCGGTCGCTAGAGCCGAAGGGCGTTTGTGGTATGCGAGGCACTGCCAGGCGATACCTTTTTCGGCGAGAAGCAAACGCTCCGTATCCAACTGTTCGCCGGTCCAGCCGTTCTTAAAGTCGGGCTCGAACGTCAAAAGATGGATCTTGTAATCGTTCTTCGAAAGTTCCTCAAGATACGGGATCACCTGCGTCCGCACGAGTGGCTGCCTGACGCCGAAATAGCAGATGTAGAGCGTTGTTTTCATCTCTCGGATTCGAACTCGGCGATGACGATCGCGCGGTACGCGTTCCCGGCGGACGGCGTTGGCATTATCGGCAGAAACGCTCCGGCAGCCAGGTTTGCGGGAACGTAAATATACTTCGATCGTGCCGCCGCCCAACGCAGAAAACGGGAAACGGCGGAGTGTTCCGAATAGACGACGCGAGTCTTCACTATCCTTCCGGCCGCCTTTGCCGCGGTCTCGACCTCGGCGGCGATCTGCTCGGATCCCGGGTAGTTTTGAGCCAGGTGTTCCTCGAGCCATTCAGGCAGCGCCATGTTCCGCGCATTTAATTTACGCTCAAAATCGGCATCGATCTTTCTCGCACCTTCTCCATCCGGAAAAGTTATTACGATCGCTTTCGTTGCAACTTTTACAAGCTGTTTCACAGCCTCGGGCCGCAGTTCCTCAGGCAAATGTTCGAGAACATCGACCGAGACCGCAATATCAAACGATCCTGCATCAAATGGAAGATCAATAATGCTGCCGTGTATGTAATTCAGCCGAGGATCGACGGCTTCCTCAGGCAAGATATCGACGCCCATGATGTTCGCACCGGACATGAATGCCGCAAGGCCATATTCGCCGCAGCCGGCGTCGAGTATTCTCGATCTCTCGCTAAGGAAAGGCCGCAGCACACGAGCCACGTCGACATTGCGGCAGCGCGTATCCCAGGCGAATTTGTAGAGAGATTCACGCATCATTTCGCGATGGCATAGACGTCGATGCCGCCGTCGCCGAGCGGCGAAAAATCATAGTCGTCGCCGATAAGTTCATCTGTCTCAGCATGCCGGATCGTGTAGCCAAACTGATGAAGATACGCGACCATTTCGGTCGGGCTAGTGCCGTTATTGATCAGCCGCGTGTAGCCGACCTCGATGAAAAGCCTCGGCCGCTGCGTCTCAAGCAGATGCCTAGCACCGCGAAGCGCGTGCATCTCATAGCCCTCGATGTCGATCTTGATCACATCGACACGGCTGATATCATTCACGGCAATGACATTATCGATAGTTTCGACCTCGATGGTCGTAAAGTCATCAAACTTCGCAGCCTCGGCTTCGGTGAGAATACGGTTCATGCCGAGATTGTTCGGGTCGACGCGAAACAGCTTGACCGTCTCCTTTTTGTCAGAAACACCGAGGTTAAACACATGCAGGTTCTCGAACGGATTTAGCGAGATATTCTTTTGGACGTTAGCGTAATTGTGCTCGTCCGGCTCAAATCCGTAAACAAAACCGCCGTCGCCGACGAGGCGTGCAAAATGCAGCAGCGTCTCGCCGATGTTCGTGCCGATGTCGAGCACGACATCACTCGGCTTAACCATCGAATACAGTCGGTCGCGTTGCTTTTCCTTAAAATCCCAAAAGACGTACCACTGCATCATGCAGCTCAGATCGAGCTCGTAGTTGATGCCGTCGCGGGTCGCCGATCGCATCGAACCGGCCGGGTACAGGTGAGGATTTGGGATGAAACGCGACATTGTGCCGCCGTATTCCGAGCCGCGAAGCGCCGAGAACATCACATTCTCCAGCGGCCCTTTTGTAAACAGTCGCCGTACCGAATCGAGAGCACGCGTTTTGAATCCTGTCGGAACGCTCATTAGCTCACACCTCGTCTGTTGGCTCCGCGAGAGCGAAACGGAAGGTACTTACCGATATTTCCGGGGTTGTTCATTACACTTGCGGCTGCGTGACGTGCAAGCGAGGCGTAATCGCCCGCGGCAAAATACGAGCCTGCGAGAGTCTGATGCAGGCTGCCGTACGCCTTGCGTTTAAGTGCCGAGATCTCAGGCCTCGTGTCGGCAAGTGCTTTCTCGAATGCGATCATCATGTCGTGTTCCATGAGCTTAACGTTGCCGTGCATGTTAGAGCCGTGGACGCGATACTTCAACAGAACTTCCGGAACGAAGCCGACCTTATACCGCAACGCGATCTGCAGAAAGAGATCGTAGTCCGCGGAAGTCGAAAGCCGCGTATCAAACCCGCCGATCTCTCCAAACACAGTGCGCGGCACCATCAGTCCGCTGCCGCCGCCAAGCACACCCTTACGCCCGAGCATCAGGAGGTCCTCGACCGCATCGCCGTCCGAGCCTTCGAGTCGATGGAGCAGCGAATTGCCGTCAGCGTCTATCTCGTCGACGCCAACGTGGACGAGACCGAGTGTCGGGTCCGCAGCAAATCTCGCCACCTGTTTCCCGGTCTTTTCAGTTAGCCAGACATCGTCCGCGTCGAGAAACGCGATGAATTCACCGCTTCCGACTGCGGCACCGTTATTTCGAGCAGCTGAAACGCCTTGATTCTGCTGGAAAATGGCGGTGATCTGCTCACCGTAGGTTTCCAGGACTTCTCGCGAGTCGTCTTTCGAGCCATCGTCGACGACAATGATCTCAATGTCTGCATAGGTTTGCGCGAGGACACTATCGATGGTCTCACGCAGGTAGTGCGCGTAGTTGTAATTCGGAATTACTACTGTGACGAGGCCCGATCGGATCATTTTTTGCGGCAAACTGCGAACAAGGTCACGGCTTCATCGGCCGTAAGCTCATCAAAATTGTAATCCATTTCGCTCGGGTAGAAAGGCTTGCCCCAGATGATTTCGCTGAGCCGTTCGCGCAGGGCAAACGGGATCTTATTGAAGATCTTCCATCCGAACAGACGAAGCTGGGTCGCGGCGTCTTTCGGCAAGCGCTTTTGAGCCTCATAAAACGGCGGTATTCCGGTCGATGCGTCGAGCGTCTGGCCGTAAAATCGCTCGACGATAAACTCTGACTCAAGCTCGCTGCGGAGTTCGTCCGGCGTATATTCGTGGATGTGAAACGGATTAGCGGGCACGCCGTTGACCGGCTGCGAATAGTTAGCATTGGGCGTCGAGAGCAACAGAACGCCGCCGGGTTTCAGGACACGATTCAGTTCCGTTAAAAAGGTCGCCCGCTCATGCAGATGTTCGAGCGTCTCGAATGAAGTAACAACGTCAAAGCTCTCATCAGCAAACGGCAGCCCGAGCCCGTCGCCGAGCAAAACGTCCGCTCGTTCGCCGCATTCCGCCAGTGCCTGTGCCGCGGCGTCCGCATCGACATCGACGCCGGTCACGTGAGCCGCATTCTTCTTAAGGATCGCTATGCCATAACCCGTACCGCATGCGATGTCGAGGACGCGCTTGCTATCGACGAACGGCAGCGAGAAGACATATCGAGCGGAGTGTTCGCCCCAGTACGGCGAGAGTCGTCCGGCATCTATCACGTTCGCACCCTGAAATCTCTCGGAAACCGCCATCTATCTTTCGTTCATCCAGTCGCTGTAAAGTTTGATGTGTCGATCGACCATCGTTTCGGCTGAGAAGCGATCTCGAACGCTCATCATTCCGCGTTCGGCGATCTTGCGTCGCAATTTCTCGTCGCCCGCCAATCGTAAGGCCTCGCGGGCGATCGCTTCGGGATCGTCCGGCTCAATGATGAAGCCGTTGCTCCCGTTCTCGATCACCTCGCGGGCACCCCCAACGTCGGTCGCTACTACCGGAAGGCCGCAGCCCATTGCTTCGACAAGCACCTGCGAAAACGCCTCTGATAAAGACGGCTGGACGAAAATGTCCATCGCGTTGTAAACCGTCGAAACATCATCCTGCCAACCGGCGAAGACGATCCGGCGTCCGAGACCAAGGCGGCCAACAGCATCTTCGACCTCTTGCAGCTTTCCGCGGCCCGCGAGAATGAGCTTAGCATTCGGGAGTTGGCGTTTGACCGCGTCGAAGGCATTTATCAGCTGAACGTGGCCTTTTCCGGCCGCAAAATTAGCGACGTAGCCGATAACCAGATCATTGTCATCGAAACCGAATTCCGCACGTGCCGCAGCCCGCTTTTCGGCATTTGGCGACATCTGTTCGAAATCGAAACCAAGATATACGACCTCGATATCGTCGCGGCGAATGCCGTCGACGTCACGCATGTAAGTTCGTGCGGCCTCGGAAACAGTCATCACGCGATCGGCTTTTTCGGCCATCCATTTGTCCGCCCAGACGTGAAATCGCGAGCCGAGCATTCGGACGACGCCCGTGTGATGTCGCATCATGGCGAAGATAGTTTTGCTAAGCCTCTTTCTTGCAAATGCGGCAGCGAGCCCGGAATAGAAAAGATGCGTGTGCAGGATGTCGATCTTTTCGTTTGCGGCGAGTTCGGCGATCTTTCGTCGGGCGGCAAGAATATTTCGGCTGCCGGCAGCGTCGAACGAGCGATAGCTCACATTTGGATACTCGGCCAACCATTTCGGCGCGGTGCCGCTGCCAAGCTCGACGAGTAGCAACTCGACGCCTTTAGCGGTCAATCCTGCCGTGATATTCCTGAAATAATCGCCCGCGACGGAACCGTCGCATAAATGGCAGACTCGCATCATTAAGACGGTATCAGATTCACGTCAAAAAGGTCAGTTTGCGAGCAGAACCAATCTTTCGTGACCGTATTGCCTTCGAAGATGACCGCGAGCTTGTAGTCGGTGACACAATTCCAGATATCTTCGAGCGACTGGCCGTTCTTTGCGACGAATTCCGGATGCAGGCCGAGCCTTGCGACCGAACCCTGCGTGGTGAAAGTTTCTTTGGCCCCGATAAGTACGTCGTATTCGGCGCCCTCGACGTCGATCTTGATGCAATCGACCTTTATTGTGCGTTCGCGGACAAATTCGTCGACACTGATCAGCGTGATAGGTATCTCACGCTTTGCCAACTCCGACTTAACGAGCGAATTCGCATTTGAAACCTCGTCACCGGTGTCGAAGAAGACCGTTTCACCACGTTTCGAGGAAACAGCCTCGCCGCGGACCTCTATAATTTCTGAGCATTCGTTAAGATCGACGACTTCCTGCAGTACGCCGCGGGTAAAAGGTGTCGGTTCGAAGGTAAAAACCTTGCCTGTCGGCCCTACGAGCTTAGCTGTTGTGACGGCAAACAGACCGATATGTCCGCCGATGTCGAGCACGGTATCACCCTCTTTCAGATTCTCGCGAAAGAAATCGAAAGTCTCCGGTTCATACTCCGCCTCATAATAGCGGCTCCATTTCGGGGGGAAGCGTATCTCCATCCCGCCGATGTGGCGTGTTACACCCTTGCCGAGAGTGATCGCGTCGATGGTTTTGTATGCGATGTCCTTAACGAGGCTCATAGGTCAGCTGGCGGTTTCCATTATAACCCGCGGGAGTTCATTTAATAGTTTCAGTCGGTTTTCTTGCAACAGTTAGATGACTGAACGACAAGCTTTGGTCTGGAAGAATGACCTCAAAAAGCCCGCCGATCATATTTATTACAAAACAAAGCAGCCACCAAACCGGCCGCAGCAAAAGGCCGATCGGGTATAGCCACTTATTCCACAACAGCGTGTAGTCGTACCAATAGAGATTTGTCATCACCGCCAACGTTACCGCCGTGCCCGACGCTGGAACGACACGTTCGATCTCGAGGCCGTGCCGCCGCATTATCACCCCCATTCCGTCAGGACTGAACCGAAAATAGTCGTTTCTGTCGTGCACCGGATAGACGAATGCGGCCGTGACGATGATCGTTCCGCAGGGAGCAAGCACTCGTGCGAATTCACTGATCGTTCGCTCAGGGTCCGGCAGATCGACCACGAGTTCAGTACACAACACCGTATCAAAGCTGCCGTCGGCGAACGGCAATGCCGCCGCATCGCCGCAGATGTCGGCACGATTGCCTCGATACCCGCTGAACGGTGAATAATCGATCCCGATGTGTTCGGTCACGAAGGGGGCGAAGAGCTTCTCGTGCGGTTTGATCCCGCAGCCGACATCGAGCATTCGTCCGTGAGCGTATTTAGCGTGCTCGCGGATGATTTGCCGCAAACGCCTAACCACCCAGAATGCCGAATAAAGCGGTGTCGCCCCGAGATACTTTTCGGTCAGCTCCACGTCTCGGGCATGCACCTTTCTGAATGCCGCCTCGATGCCCGAGTACTCTTTTCGCTTCTCAAGCGTTGTAAAGCCGGGCAGCTTAACCGGTTCCATGCGACCTCCTGAGGAAACCGTTAAGAAACACGAACATCTCGCCGATGGAGGTTCTCTTGATCGCGGCGATCGCGAGGCTGGCAGCGGCGCAGACCGCGAGGGCGACGACGGGCATCCCGAGGACGGCGAGGATCACCGCTCCGCCGATACTCGGAACGAACGCCAAGAAGGTCCAGGAATAGGGCATTCCGGATGAGCGTCTTAGCAACACCGCAAATATTGCAACACTGGCGGCGTACGCAAAGAAGGTCGCCCACGCACAGCCGATCATTCCGTAACGCGGGATCAGGTAGAAATTAGCCGTCAAGTTGACCGCCGCCGACAGGCATGATGCCACAAGCGAGATATAGGTCGCCGATGTGGCGTTCGCGAGTGCCGCATATCCCACCGCAACCGGTATCCAAAAGACTGAGCTTGCTAGTAATACCCACATCGGCAATGCGGCGCCGCCAAATTCAGCCCCGAAGACAAGCGGGACGAGAAAATAGCCCGCAAAAGCGAGCACCGCGCAAAGCATTCCCCAGATCAGTACCGAGCCGGGCAGAATATGCCTAAAAAAGAAGAACGACCGTTCGCCGTCCGACTCTGCCTGTTGAGTTATAAGCAGCGGAAACAGTATGGTGTTGGCGATGGTCGGTATCTGCATCGCGATACCGTTCACCTGAGTCGCTACGGAATAGACGCCAAGGTCGGCTTTCGACAGGAAGCTAGAGATAAATGCCGCGTCGATGTAGCTGCCAGAAAGGTAGCCGACAAGCCAGTACGGCAAAAGCGGCAGCGAGTAGACCAGCGTTTTCCTGATGGTCGCCGCGTCAACCGTGAATCTCGTAAAGATAACGCCGCGAAGCTGTACGGCACCGGCGATGGTCATCAGCAGCGGCGCGGCGATATAGCACATTAGTGCGGTGCGCAATTCAAGCATGCCGCCGGCGAGCAGCGCGGCAATGCCGACAACCACAAGCAAACGCTCGATCATCTGCCAAAACCCCTGCTCGCGAAGCATCTTTGCCGCCTGCATTCCCATCTGCAGGTGCAGCCAGATCGCCGATATCACAAAGTGGGCCAGCAGCAGCCAAAACGTCTCGCCGGGAAGCTTCATCACGCCGGCTAGCACCGGAAACCAGAGCGAGGCGATGCCCAGCAGGATCGCGAGATTGACTGCCAGAATAACGAACCGGCTCCAAAATGTTCGGGCAATGGCCGCCGTTTCAACAAACTCGTCAACACCGAATCGCACTACCGCAACGGTCGTCCAGTTCGTAAAGATCTGCACGATCTGCGATGCCGCGATCACCGCAAAGATCGCACCGTAACCGTCGCTTCCCGAACGCCTCGTGATCAGCCATACCGCACCAAATGCGAACAGCGAACTTCCTGCCTGGAAAACGATCAGCCAAAAGTAGTTCTTCGGAGCATTTCGGATGTCCCAGGCAAGACTCTGCCGCTCAGACGGATCCTGAGTCTGCGAGGCCAGATTGTCGGTCTGCTCAGTCATTTGCTGGTCTTCCAGCCCCGAACACCGGGGCGATGTACCTGTAAAACGGCCCCAATATTTTGTTGATCCAGAGATCGTCCTGCTTGCCGTCGACGGCGACGACGACCTTGCCGGCAAATTCGGCAATGCTCAGATGGTGGCCGCCACGGGAATTCCAACTGTGCCGCAGGTCGAAGTAGTCATCCACAAGGACACCTTCCTCGTACTTAGTCCTCGAAAGCTCCTTGATCTCAAGCAGGCTAATGTTTCGCCCATATTCGCCGGAGCCGTCCTGAGCGATCCGATATAGCTTGTTGTGAAGCAGGATCGGACTGCCGCCGCACTGGCTGTAACGCGGATCGTCGGTGATCGGGTTCTTTGGGTGGGGCACAAGGTGACCTTCTTTCAGGTCGTCGGTGTAGAAAAGCTCTAGACCCTCGGACGAGGTCGTAAAGAAATACCAGAAACCGTCGTGTTTGATGAACGACGAGTCTTTGTACGCCCCGTGAAGCAATACCCGTGATTTGACCAGCTTGTGAGGAAAGTCTTGAAACTTGTATAACGCGACCTCGCCGGTTGCCAGCGTCTCTGGCATCAGATAAATTTCGCCGTTATCCTCGAAGATATGCGGGAACGAAAGGTGAAAAGGTTCCCTGAGCACCTCGCCGAGCCATTCAAAGTTAACAAGGTCCTTGGTCTTTTTCGCCTCGATCCGGCCTGGCTCGCCCACCGCCTGGACCTCGTAAAAAAGAAAAAGCTCATCGCCGTGCCGGAACAGAAAAGGGTCGGCATATGTATGGACGTGCCGGTGCGATTCCCGCTTTCGCCGCGAGTCGAGCACAAACGCCGGCGGGCTAAATGCGCGATCAAACGAGAAATCGGCGTCCTCGACGTAGACGGCAATGCTCCAAACGCGGTTTTTCCTAAGTTTACCGATCAAGACTGAGTGTACTGATACAAAAAGACGCTAAATGATGACAAACCCGAATCGGCAATGCAATCGGCGGCCAAACCATCGAAATAGGCCAAGCCCGGGGCCCGGGCTCGGTAAGAATGGCCAGGCCGTTATTTCTTGCCTATCAATGATCGTGTTTTGCCCCGTCGGGGACGCTGCCGTGATAGATCTCGGAGCCGGTCGCGACGAACTCCTTTGCTTTCTCGCTCATGCCGACAGCGAGAGCTTTTTCGGCTTCGATGTTTTGGGATTCGGCGTATTCGCGGACGTCCTGCGTGATCTTCATCGAGCAGAAATGCGGGCCGCACATCGAGCAGAAATGGGCAAGCTTTGCACCCTCAGCAGGTAAGGTCTCATCGTGAAACTCCTTCGCTTTTTCCGGGTCAAGGCCGAGGTTGAACTGGTCTTCCCAACGGAACTCAAAACGCGCTTTTGAAAGAGCATTATCGCGGTATTGTGCTCCGGGATGGCCTTTTGCGAGATCGGCTGCGTGAGCGGCGAGCTTGTAGGTTATGACGCCTTCCTTTACGTCCTGTTTGTTCGGAAGACCAAGGTGTTCTTTCGGAGTGACATAGCACAGCATCGCCGTCCCGAACCATCCGATCATCGCGGCGCCGATCCCTGAGGTAATGTGGTCGTAACCCGGAGCGATGTCGGTTGTCAGCGGCCCGAGCGTGTAGAACGGAGCCTCACCGCAAACCTCGAGCTGCTTGTCCATGTTCTCTTTGATGAGGTGCATCGGCACGTGGCCCGGCCCTTCGATCATTGTCTGGCAATCCATTTCCCACGCGATTTTGGTCAGTTCGCCAAGCGTGTCGAGCTCGGCAAACTGAGCTTCGTCGTTTGCGTCCGCGATCGAACCCGGACGCAGGCCGTCGCCAAGCGAGAATGCAACGTCATACGTCCGCATGATCTCGCAGATCTCACGAAAACGCGTGTA
>CAZJFB010000023.1:0-23782 GCA_964545145.1 uncultured Chloracidobacterium sp.
CCAAAACAGGCGTAAAAACCACACTCTTACTCGATAAAACGATTGAACATGAACATGGCAAGCAGAAGGAAAAAGGAAAAAGGTAACCGGAAAAGCCGTGCGTGCGAGGCTTTTGTCGTAAAATTGACCTCAAATGCTGATGGAATTGCTCGGAAAGGTCTGGAAGGTCCTGCCGCGGAACTCGCGCCAGTGGATCTCGCGCAGCGTGCAGACGAAATTCACCATTTCGGCGGCCGGCATCATCCTCAACGATAAGGACGAGGTGCTGCTGCTCGATCACGTGCTGCGGCCCGATTCGGGCTGGGGCGTGCCGGGCGGATTTATGGAAAAGGGCGAGCAGCCCGAGGCGGCGTTTCGACGCGAGATAAAGGAGGAAACGGGCCTCGACCTGCACTCGGTCGAGCTGCATCGCGTGCGAACGCTTCGCCGCCACATCGAGGTGATATTCATCGCAAGGGCGATCGGCGAACCCGAGGTCAAAAGCCGCGAGATCAGGAAACTCGCATGGTTCGCCCTCGACGACATACCAAAAGAGATGAGCCTCGACCAGCAGTTCCTGGTCCTAAAGGCACTAAGGCCGGACGGTTGAAAGGCGTCAGACGCCAAAATTGGAAAGGCAGCCACAGAATTGTATAATGTCAGTTTCATATATCTAAGGAGAATTACACAATGGTCGATCTTATCCCGACGCCCGAATCTGTAATGGACATCCTGGTCCGAACAGGAGCCTATAGAAAAGGGCACTTCGTATATCCAAACGGCAAGCACGCGTCGCACTATTTTCAGATGCCGCTCGCGTTTCGCTATTATGACAACGCCCGCATCCTTTCGGTAGGCCTGAGCCGAATGTTCCGCCAGGAGAAATCGATCGCCAGCCGCCTGCCAAAGGTGTCGGTGATCAGCCCGAGCCCCGGCGGCATCATGGTCGCATTCGGCGTCCGCGAGGCTCTCGGCGCAGACCAGATCTACTGGGCTGAGATGGAAGGCGGCGTGAGGCAGTTTCGCCAATACATGTCCGACTATGAGGTCTATCCGGCGATCATCGTCGATGACATCAACCGCTCGGGCAAGGCGATCCAGGAGACCATCGACCTTGTCAAAGAGGTCGGCTCCGAGGTGATCGGCATCGGCACGATCGCAAAGTTTGACGATGCCCCGAGCGAATTCGACGGCATTCCGGCGAGGTCGCTGCTGAGCTTTGACGTCAACTTTTACGAGACCGAGGACGAGTGGAAGTCCTCACGAAGCGCCTCAGACGCGAAAGAAGAGGCGGTCAGGTACTAAAAACTCGGCAGAGATCAGTAATCATCGTCTGGCAATGGAGATCTTTGAGTTGTCGAAGAAGTTCCCCGTTGAGGAGCTAGGTATGATGGCGACGCCGGAGAAATCCTACGGTAGATGGACCCAACCACCTACTGCTTCTGCCTACTGATCTCAGATTGCGTGACGATTGGACAAGGCTTTGTCCATCGTCACTTCGTCTACAAATTCAAGGTCCGATCCCACGGGCATTCCCATCGCAATACGCGTAACCAGCACGCCGAGCGGTTTTAGGAGTCGGGCAATGTAATTGGCCGTCGCCTCGCCCTCGGTCGTCGGATTTGTCGCGACAATGATCTCGCGGACCTCGACGCCGTCGTTGTTTTCGGGGCGAAGTCGGGGCAAAAGGTTTGCGAGCATCAGCTCATCGGGGCCGATGCCGCGCATGGGCGACAGCGTGCCGTGCAGCACGTGATAGAGCCCGCGAAACGAGCGCGTCTTCTCGACCGCGACAAGATTGTACGGCTCTTCGACTATGCAGATGATCGACCGGTCGCGTTTGGGATTGGCGCAGTAGAGGCACGGATCGATATCCGTGAGATTGTTGCAGGTCGAGCAAAATACGATCTTTTGCTTGACCTCGCGGAGTGCGTTGGCAAACTGCTCGACTTCGGCCATCGGCCGACGCAGCACATAAAAAGCCAGCCGCTGGGCTGACTTGCCGCCGATGCCGGGAAGACGTTTGAATTCGTCGATCAGCTTGGCGACCGGTTCTGAGTAGTCGAGCATATTTTGGGTGCGGAGTGCGGAGAGCGACGGACCTAAAAGATCGACGCCGCATTCGCGGCTTACATGAGTCCGGGCGGGAGCATGCCGCCGAGTTTGCCCTTGAGCGACTCTTCGACCTTACGTTTTGCCTCATTAAGGGCCGCGACGGTCAGGTCCTGGAGCATTTCGACGTCGCCGTCCTTGACCAGATCGGGTGATATGACCAAACTTACGACCTCAAAATCGCCTCGCATCTTCACCGTCACGGCACCGCCGCCGGCGGCCGCCTCGACGGTCATTTGCTTCATTTCGCGGCCCATTTGCTCCTGCATCTGCTGGGCCTGCCGCATCATCGACTCTAGATCTAATCCACCGGGTAATTTCATATTTCTGCTCTGATGAAGTCCTAAAAAGTTCTCCCATTATACCACCTGCCCCGCAAAACTTTCAGTGCCTCAGGGAAAGGATCGGGAATCGTCTAAACCAATTGTAAAATCTTGTTGTTATATGCCAAAACCTATTGACATCAAATTGATCGCTATATTAGCCTATATATACGGCAATGCTTTACCTTGCCGTACCACCCACAATCCCCCACATCAATATGATCAGCGAATGCCCGGCTACCGGTGCGCTACGCCCGGACGCAACTCGCTCTGCACCTTCGTTCGGGTAACTTCACAGGCGGCTATCCGTGCATCCGCGGTCAACTTTGAAACCTATAGGAGATCAATTAACACAATGTCAAAATCCCTTATCTTAGCCGTGAAAGCGGCAATGCTCACCGCCCTTTTTGTCGTGGCGGCGAGCGCTCAGACGACCACCGGAACGGTGTCGATGAGCGGAACTGTCTCGAAATTCGTCGAGATCAATTCCGGCGGCGCCGTGACCTTGAGCGGTAATTCGGGCGGTGGCGTGACCACCGACGGAACCGCAAACAATCCGCTCGCGGTCGTTATCGACCTCGGCGAACTCGGCCCATCGAACACCAGCAGCTTTGTTACCGCAAACGTGCCGCTGAAACTCCGCAGCAATGCGGCATACGTGCTTTCGATGAGCGCGACCGTCTCGAGCACCGGATCGACCGCCAACAAGATCGGAGCCGCGGATATCGGCTTCGGACTCGGAACGGTTTCCCGCTCGGGCGTGGGCGTCAATACTGGCGGCACCGACACGAATGCGACCTCCGGCGACCCGACGCTCGGAGCCAACGGGTCGGTCAACGGCACCTCAGGACGCTATGAGTACACGGCGACACGCTCGCACCTCGGTGCGTTCTCGTCGTCAACGACAGCTCTTAGCGGCGCTTTCATTATGAATGCGGTTCCCCGCAGCAATACCAACGGACTGACGGTTCCGGCGATGTTCTCGGTCAAGCCGCAGTTCTATGAAGTTGGCACAACGACCGCAACGGTCACCTTTACAGTAACCGCTCCGTAATTAAGCAATGAGTACGTTTCGTATTCTAATTATTTTTGGAGTAATATCGCTCGCGAGCCTGGGCAACGTGTTTGCCCAGGCCCTCGACATTTCTTCAGGCGGTGCCCCGACGATCACGGGCGCGCTGAGCGGCTCGGTCACGGGCAGCTCCAGCCTGTTAAATGACCTCGTCGTCACGGTCAATTTTGGCGAACTCTCGCCCCTGAATACCAACAATATCGTCAAGGTTACGGTTCCGATCGCCATTCGAAGCAATCAGCCGTACCGAGTTACGGTGACGTATGCGGGAGCGACAAACGCGAATGCTCAGGCATTGCAGAAATCGGATATCGGGTTTGGCATCCAGAATATGAGACGATCGGGAACCAATGCCCGCATTTGCGTAAACAGCCCGCACATTTTCTATTCCCCCTTCAACAACGACCCGAGCACGAATGTCTCGCTTGCTGCGAACGGGCGTGCTCAGTATTTGTCAGACCTGGCCGACGTTACTACCTCTACAACGATCATAACCGGCCCCAGGCTTTCGAGTGGAGGAGGATCTCGCGCGACCAATGACGCATGGATATTCGATGCGATCCTGGCGATCACGCCGCAGTTCTATGCCGCGGGTTCGACGAGTGCGACCCTGACATTCACGATATCGGCGGGGCCGAATGTCCCCTGTTAGTAATATGAGATCCGCAATTCTTTTTGTTTTGATATTTATTTCGCTGACGTTCGTTGCTCACGCACAAGATAACGGCAGCATGGCACTCGCACCTGCGCGTTTCGAACTCGAGATGAAGCCGGGCACAGAAACCACGGTCGTCGTCAATCTCGACTACAAGGGCGGCGGAACGGCCAAGCCCGCGAGGATCGTCGCCTCGCTGAACGATTGGACGATAACGCGCGACGGCCGCGTCGAATTCTTCCCCGCCAATACACGGCCCGATTCCGCGAGCTCGTGGTTGATCTACAGCCCGGGCGAAGCCGCGGTCACACCGGGCACGATCCATCAGATCCGCGTAACGATCTCGGTCCCTGCAAACGCGGCTTCCGGCGACCACCTCGCGGCGCTGATCATCGAGCAGCGGCCCGAGACACTCAAGCCGGAGACTAACGTCCGCCAGATGGTCGTCCGCTATCGAATGGCGTCGGTCTTTTATATAAAGGTCGCGGGTTATTCGAAGAAGGGCGAATTCCAGGACCTCTTTGCCGAATCCACACCGGACGGTATCGTCGTGACGCCGGTCCTAAAGAATGACGGCTCAACCGTGATCCGGCCGACGGCTTCACTTTCGATAATTGACGCCGACGGCAAGCCCGTCGCCTCATTACCTGAGGCCGAGACGCTGCCGATACTCGCGAAGTCTGAGATCGCCCCCAAGGTGCTGATCGATAAAACTCTCGCCGCAGGAAAATACACGGTGAAATATAAGGTCGACTTTCAGGATGGGCGGCCCGCAACGGAAGGCGTAACCGACCTGATCGTCGCCGCTCCGCAGATCGCGAATACCGGCACCGCACCAAAGAAACCATAAGCTTGATCTGACGATTACGGAAAATGCTTCGCTCCCGGACAAGAATGCTGCTGACCGCCCTGTGCCTGATAGGCACAGCGGCTACTCTTGCGCCGGCAAAGGTCACGGATACCGATCCGACGGCAGCGGCCAAGGCCGGCACGGGCACACCGCAGGCCGGATACACCAGGGTCATCGTCAACGGCAGGACCCTGACCGGCCCGAACAGCTCTGCCCGCACGCAGTTTGGACGCATCGCTATCCCGGCCGCGAGCCTTGCCCGCGCGCTTGGCGATTCGATATCGGTTGAGACTACCGCTCGCCGCATCGTCGTAAGGCAGCAGGGCGGCACAACAACGACCTTTGATGCCGCTCTCGGGCAGGCGACCGAAAATGGAGCTGTCGTTCTGGCGATCTCAAATTCTTCTGAGCTTGTTTTCCCTGCCAACCCCGACGAGCTTCTTATTCCGTCGGAGATCGCCTCCGTTCTCTTTGGAGTGGCGATCCGCTTCGACCAGAGGCAGAACGCGGTCCTCGTCAACCGCGGCTTTGCCGGTTCGAACTTGACCCTTTCATCCGCGAACCGCGGCCGTGCCGAGCTTTATCAGGCTTCATACGAATATAGTGCCGCCGGTTATTACGGGTCGCTCTCGCAGAATCTCTCTCTCAACGCAGCCGGACGGCTGGGTGACGGCAGATTTAATTTCATGTCCGATTCGAGCGGCTCGTCGCTTGGCGGCATCAGGCCCCGGAGGCTCGCATTTGACCTCGAGCGCCCGAACGGCCAGCATTTCACCCTAGGTGATTTCGGCTCTGGTGCCGCTCTTCCGCTTATCACGGCGAATGTGCGTGGAGCAATGGCGAGCATGCCGCTGGGCAGTTATACGGTTGCAGCATTCGGCGGACGCTCGGCGTCGGGATCGGTGCTGCCGTTGCCCGAGCCTAATGATGGCGGCGGGCTTTTCAGGCCGCGGGACCCAAACCGGTACGACTCGACAGTGCTCGGCGGGTTTCTGACCTCAAACGAACTCCTTGGAAAGGAAGTGATCCTGTCGGCCGGAGGACTCGGATTCTCAGGTCCTGCCCGGAACGGCCAAATGGCGTCGACCAGCCTCAATTACGGCGGCTCGATGCTCCGGCTGCAAGCCGATCTCGCGGTAGGAAGATTCAAGGGCACAACCGCAGAAGATCGACGGGCAGACGGTATGGGAACTGCCCTAGATCTCGCCGCAACATTTCAACTTTCCGAAAACTTATCGATCCAGGGCAGGTACGCGCACGTCGGAGCGAATTTCTTATCTCCCCAGGCCGGCGTGAGAGAGCCGATCGACCTCAAGGCCGCGGGCCTCACGTGGTCACCCGCAAAATGGCTTACGGCATCATTTAACGCAAGCACCGCACGCCGCCCATTCGCGGACGGCCGAGCGGAGAGCTTTGCCTCAGCCGCATTTGGGATAACGCCCGGCGGCGCCAAGCCGCGCATTTATCTTTCGCACACACAAAGCAGCTCCAGGCTGTACCGCAGCGGCGCATTTACGCTGATAAATGCTTCAAAGGAATTTCAGGGATGGCGCTTGTATGTGAATGCGACCCGGATCAAGACGATCGGTGCCGCCAGTGTCAACGCACAGTTTGGGGCCAACATTTCGGTAAACGACACCAATTCGCTCGAACTGAGCCAGGGTATCGGCAATCGGAAGGCACTGAACGGCCTTGCCGAATGGCGCACTTCGCGCATAGCAGCGGGCCGTCTTAGCTTGGCAGCAGGTATCGGCTACAGCCGCTCGGCGGGCACAAAGGTGAGCACTTTCGAAAAGCTTACCGCTGCCCTGGCCTTGCCCCGGCAGACCTCGGTCAACATTAGCTACATGCACACGCAGACCGGGCCGGCACTGCTGGTGCAAATTCGCGGCACTCTTTTTAAGAAGCGCGAGGCATCGGCCTTCCTTAACGCATTGCCGAGCGAGGCGAACAGATTCAGCACCGTGACTGGCCGGGTATATCAGGACGTAGACGCCAATGGAGCTTACGACCCAGCCGTCGACAAGGCGCAATCAAATGTGAAGGTCCGAGTTGACGGCAATCGCTACGTCGAGACAGATGCCAATGGAGTGTTTAATTTCGAGGCGATCTCGTCAGGCGGGCACAAGGTCTATCTCGATCTGCTTTCGGTCCGTGCCGATCTGACGCTGGTAGACGGCGGATCGAGGGACCTCGACCTCTCTGGCGGCAGCAAGGCGAACCTTGATTTCCGTCTCGTACGCACAGGCAGGATCGCGGGCCGCGTCTGGCTCGATGCCAATGGCAACGGAAAGCTCGACAGCGGCGAACAGCCGTTGGCGGATATCCGCATCGTCACCGCGAGCGGAAGAGATACGATGACGGACGCCGACGGCTACTTCACTATCGCCGACCTTACTCCCGGCGAGCACGTCATCCTGATAGATGAGAAGACACTGCCGGAAAAGACCGTGGCAGGAGCTAAGCCTCTCGCTGTGCAGGTCTTTGCCGGACGCGAGACGAATGAGATCGAATTGACCGCCATTCCACGCCCCGCCGAGATCAAGCGATTCGGACAGGGCAGCGGAAAGTAATAGGTGCACGCGGACACCTCTGTAGGTTGCCGGATCGGCCGGGGATCAGAGCCCTCGCACGTAGCTGACGAGGCCTGCTATCTGAGCGGCAGACAGTTTCTTGCCGAAGCCGGGCATATCGGCCTTGCCGTTCTTGATGATACGGGTCATCTTTTCGGTCGACATCGCCTTTACGCTGTCGTCGGTAAGGTCGGACGCCTCGGTACGGCGGCCCTCTTTGGTGTTAGAACGGCCGTCATTGCCGTGACATTTTGCACAGTGTGTCCGATAGACCGATGCCTGCGACACGTATTCGCCGAAGGCGGCATTCTCGGGCACACCGGCCGAGGCCGAGGGCATCAGCACAAAGCTGCCCGAGATCGCGAAGGCAGCGACTACAACGACTTTGACGATGAGGTTTGTGGATAGGCTCTTCATTGTTGGAATATTTGAGCGAAATCTGCTCGGGAATTCAACTCCTTTGGTGCAGATTCCGTCGATTGGGTTTGCCGACAACAGGCGGCCGCGCTGATCGAGATCTGGCAGTTCTCTCAAGCTTTATAGCCGATAATGTTGCATCTGTGCAACCGCTCTTGACAGACGCAACATTTCATGCTATTTTGAGATGCTTGCGATCTGAGGTGAGCGTCTTAAAGAGCGATGGCCCGTTATGTAATAAAACGTGACGCGAATTCGGTGCCCGAACGCCTGACACGTTACAGGTCGGAGCTGAACGAGGAACAGTTTCGCGTCGTCACCGCAAAGCCCAAGGCATCGCTCGTCGTTGCCGGTGCAGGCTCGGGCAAGACGCGTGCGATCACGTATCGTGTCGCTTACCTGATCGAGCACGGGGTCTCGCCGCAGCGAATCCTGCTCGCGACCTTCACGAACCGTGCCGCACGGGAGATGCTGCGACGCGTCGAGGCGTTGACCGGCTCTCAAAACGTCCATCGTGTTTGGGGAGGCACATTTCACCGCATCGCGAACCTTATCTTGCGACGCCACGCAGCGAGCATCGGATTTGAACCGAACTTCTCGATCCTCGACAGCGAGGACGCCCGCGACTTCATCAGTGTCTGCATCGAAGAAGCGACGATCGATACCAAGAAGCGACGCTTTCCAAAGGGTGAGGTGGTCCAGTCGATCATTTCCTATGCCACGAACACCGACCTCCCTATCAGAGATGTGGTCGCCGTTAAATATCCATATTTCGAGCCGCTGACCGGCCAGATCGAACTCATAGATACGATATATCACTCGCGCAAGCAGGAACGAAACGTGATGGATTACGACGATCTGCTGCTGAATCTGAAACGGCTTCTTGTGGAAAAAAAGGCGATACACGATATTTATGCGGAGCAGTTTCAGCATATTTTGGTGGACGAATACCAGGACACAAATCGCCTTCAGGCTGAGATAATCGACCTGCTCGCGGTAAAGCACAGGAACGTCATGGTCGTCGGCGACGACGCCCAGTCGATCTTCGCGTGGCGCGGAGCCGAATTCTCCAACATCTACGAATTCCCTAAACGTTACCCTGAGGCTGAGTTGTTTAAGCTCGAGACGAATTATCGCTCGACGCCGGAGATACTCGGACTTGCCAATACGTCGATCTCGTGTAACCGAAAGCAGTTTCCAAAGGCTCTGACACCGGTCCGCCGGTCGCGCGACTTCAAACCTGCTTTGGTTCCCTGCTCTGATGTCGAGCAGCAATCGGCATTCGTCGCATCCCGCATCCTTGAACTCCGTGACGAAGGAACGAATCTCGAGGACATCGCCGTGATGTACCGCTCGCACTATCACTCTATCGAACTGCAGCTCGAGCTGACCCGTCGCGGCATACCGTATCGAGTCCAGTCGGGCGTGAGATTCTTCGAGCAGGCACATATCAAGGACGTCATCTCGTACCTGCGGATCATCGTAAATCCGCGAGACGAGCTGGCGTGGAAACGCGTCCTGAAGATGATCCCGGGCATCGGCAACGCGACCGCCAACCGCGTTTACGAAGCGATCGTGGCAGAACCGCCCGCATTAGCGCTCAGCCAGTCGGACAGCGATGATCCTTCAAAGATCGCAGGCGGCTTGGTAAGACTTGCAGAATCTCCGCAGACCGCTCGGCTTCGCTCAAGCCAGTCATGGAAGCACTTCGTCGTCCTGCTTGAGATGCTCGTCCAGCAGGAAAACCGAAACGATCCCGCCAAGCAGATCGAGCTTGTGTTGACGCACGGGTACGAGCAGTACCTTCAGGAGAATTACGAGAACGCAGACCTGCGGATAGAGGACCTAAAGGGCCTCGCCGCGTACGCGACGCGTTACAGATCGACGGAGGATTTTCTGTCTGAGCTCGCACTTCTTTCGACCGAGCGATTTAAGGAGCCCCAGCCGCTCGTCGGGGAGGAATTGCTCGAGGGCGGTGAAGAGGACGAACTGCTGACTCTCACCTCGGTCCATCAGGCAAAGGGTCTCGAGTGGAAGGCCGTATTTATCATCTGGGCGGCCGAGGGCAAATTCCCTTCACCCCGTTCGTTGAAAGAGATCGACAGCGAAGAAGAAGAACGCCGCCTTTGGTATGTAGCGATCACGCGTGCCAAGGACGAGCTTTATCTCACGTACCCGCTGTTGATGACCGATTACAATCGGCAAACAGTGCTGCAAAAACCGTCGCGATTCGTCACCGAGTGCCCGGCAGCGCTATTCGAGGTCTGGAACCTCGAGGAAGAAAGTCCGCTGCTCGCCCCGGGCCCGGCCGAGATCGCTGCGCCGGATGAATATTTGAATTGAGGTCGCCGCTTGGCCCTTTCGTTCTTTGATAACTTAACGAATCGAAATTTTTGCCTGTGAGCAACCGTTGGCAAATCTCGCCGCATCTAGGCATTTGAGACTAGTCGCAAGAAACTCTTCCCCGGAACATTCTTAGTTGGTAGTTGTCTAAGTATTTGACGATACGTGGCTTACAGCCGTGTGTCGCGGAGGGAAACTATGTCTAAAAAGAGCCTTATCGATTCGGTCAAAGTCAAAGATGCCTGCTCAGAGGACTGGAACGAGATGCGTGGCACTGACAAGGTCCGCTTTTGTTCGCACTGCTCAAAGCACGTCAATAATCTCTCCGAGATGACGCGGAAAGAGGCAATGCGGCTGGTTGCCCGCTCGGGCGGGAACCTGTGCATTCGTTATTTCACGGATCCGGTGTCGCGGCGTCCGTTGTTTGCCGAGCAGCTTTTGCAGATCACGCGAAGAACGCCGGGACTTGCGGCTGGTGTCATGAGCGCGTCGATCGCCTTGTCCAGTTCAGCCTATGCGCAGGAAACATCACCCGTACCGGCAACCCCGCCCGCCGCCGAAAGGCAGTCTGCGGTCACGCCAAAAGCAGAAATCCCTGAGACCCCAAAACGCCTCGCCCGGCTATCGGGAACGATCGTCGATCAAAACGGTGCGGTGATCCCCGGGGCGGCTGTTAGTATCGTCAGCGTTGACGCCGCTGTGACCAGATCGGTCACCACCAGTGACAGCGGCGAATACAGATTCGAGTCGCTCGCTCCCGGACGATATCGTCTCGAATCGCAGGCTGCAGGATTTGCCAGAGGTGTGAGGCTTTTCACGATATCCGACGGCTCGGACGAGTCCGGCGACTTGCGGCTGGAGGCCGGTCCGATAGAGGTCTCGATCGATGTGATCGCCAAGATCGACGTTGAGCAGGTTGTCTCAGGCGGGATAGGTTTCGTCGAGTATTCTACGCCGCTGACCAAGGCGGTCGGCAGCGACGACCTCGAAGAGGCAAAAGAACTCCTGATCAACGGAGCCGATCCAAACGGAAAGGACGAGAACTATGACAAGATCACGCCTCTATTCCTGGCAGTGGAGAACGGTAACGTTGAGATGGTGGAGATGCTGCTTAACTTTGGTGCAAAGGTCAACGCCCGCGACCGCTCAAAGCAGACGCCGCTTATGCGTCTCGACGACGACGCGACGCCCGAGTTGGTCGAGCTTCTCATCCGTCACGGTGCAAAGGTCGATGCCGTCGATAAAGAAGGTTCGTCTGCCCTGATAATGGCGGCCGCGTCAGCAAATGCCGACGTTTTGAAGGCCCTGATCGATGCCGGTGCCGACGTGAGGCTTCGAAATAAGGCGGGACAGACCGCACTTATGGAAGCCGCGTCATACGATGACATCGAGAGCGTAAGGGCGTTGATCGCGGCTGGATCAGAGGTAAACGCCCGCAACAAAGAGGGCGAATCCGCGTGGGACCTCACCTCGAATGCGGAGATCGAGGCCATGCTCGCGAGCCACGGCGCCATGACCTCCGACAAGAAGCGGACGGATGGCCGCGACGAGTCAAGGGTCGAGCCCGGGAAATAGGGTCGGCTGGATTCGCAGCATTTCGTGATAGAATGTCTCGGTTTGTGATTACCAGATCTCCCACTGCGAGACTATGAAATATTGCCCTGTTTGCGATGAGCGTTTTGACGAAGAGATCATCAAGTTTTGCACCAAGGACGGGACCCCGCTGGTCGAGGAGTCGGCTCCGACCTTTACGGCAATGCCGAGCGAGAGCCTGACTGATGACGATGACCTCGGGCAGGAGACCGTGATCCGCCGACGCGACGATCTCGGCGTACCGCCGGAGCAGCCTGAACGATTTGTGATACCGACGACGCCTGCCGAGCAGCATGTGCGGCCGCGTACTATTCCGGCGTATTATCCGCCGCCACCGCCGCCGTCAAATACGGTAAAGATCGTTATTCTCACGGTGCTCGGCACACTCGCGGCCGTTGGATTTGGCGCAGGGTTGTTCTGGATCTTCTCAGATCGCGAGCCGCCGGTCACGAATGTCAACACCAATCCGCCGAATGTGAATATGAATACAAATCTGAATAGCAATATAGGATTTGATTCGAATTTCAACTTCAATACGAACGCGAATTACAGCACGGGCTATAACGGCAACTTTAATTTCAACGCGATCAACGCCAACATTAAGACGCCGTCGCCGACCCAAACGCCGAAGCCAAGCCCGAGCCCGACCGCCTCGCCGACGCCTCGCGAAACGCCTGACGATACGCCGACACCGAGGCCGACCACATCGCCGCGTCCGGCAAACACCGCCTCACCGTCGGGAACACCGCGTGTCGGCCCGCGGCCGCCTGTAATGACCGGAAACCGTCCGCCGGGCAACGGCAACTAACAGATCTCCAGCGATCTAACGATCACGGGCCCGGCACGTTTCGATCGTTGCCGGGTTCGTTTTTTTTGGCGATGCTATTCGGCGAGAGACTCGGCCGTCTCGACGGCACGCCGGGGGTCGATGACGCCCCAGCCCTGTCGATCGACCTCGTAATGCGGCAAACGTTCGGCTGTTGTGATGAGTATCCGCTTGATGTCCGACGGGCCGAGTGCGGGATTTGCCTCGAGCATCTGGGCGGCGACCGACGATACGATAGGGGCCGAGAACGACGTTCCGTCAACGTATTTGTAATTGCGAGTGATAACGTTCTCACGCCTGATCTTTAGGGTAATGATCTGCCTGATGCTGTGGACAGGCCGGTCGAGTGCGGCGTCGAGTTCGGGATCGACGCCCTCGTAATGCCGGATGATCGAGTGGAGTTGCCTGTCCTCGGCACGGTCTAGTTTCTCCAGCAGTTCGGCCTGCTGGGCGGTCGGCGTATTGGGCAATATCGGGGCCGGTATCCAGATCGACGACGCGATCACCTCGGGCTTTTGCAGGCCGTCGATCGTCGGGCCATATGACGAGCGGTACATGCCTCGTTTTGCCCGGTTGAGCGAGTTGTTATCGTCCAGGCCGCCGACGGCAATGCACGACGGCGAGCTTGCAGGCGGCACGACCGGGTGATTAGGCAAATGGCCCGCGTTGCCGACGGCACAAACCACGGTAATACCCTCAGCGCTGCATTCCTCGACTACCTGAGACAGCGGATCCGTGAGGTAGCTTCGTTCGTCATCGCCGCCGGCCGAGATGTTGACAATGCGTATATTGTACTGCTCGCGGTTCTCCAGCACCCAAATGAGCCCGTCGCGAATGTTGTCATCCGTGATGCGGCCTGTACGGGCGAGTTTGACGAGCACGACGTCTGCCTCAGGGGCGATGCCACGGTAAAAGCCATTGGACAGCGAACCGTTGCCCGCGGCGACGACCGACGTCATCATGCCGTGCCAGCTTGCGACGTCCGGTTCGAAGAGCGACGACATGTCGCCGTCGTCGTGGAGCATATTGCGGTACGCAAGAATTCGGTTAACGGGCGTGGTCAGATCGACATGCGGGTAAAAACCCGAGTCAAGAAAGGCGATAGTCACGCCCTTGCCGGTAAATCGTTCGTCCGCGTCGAGCCGCAGCGGTGTCGAGAGCACGTGTGAACCGTCCTTCTGCACGGCGGCGTCCTTGATGATCTGGTCCTTTGCCCGCTCGAATAGCCGTTTGCACCGCAGGCAGACCTCATCAAAATCGCCGGCGTCCGGAGCGTTTGCACGTATGAGCTTTTCTACATCGTCCTCGATCGACGCAAGGGTGACCCAGCCGTCCTTAACGGCACGCGAGCAGACGTGACACGCCTCGTCGCCGGCCGCAAGATCGGCGATAGAACTTTTCCTGAGAGGCAAGGATGCTTCGTGGAGGCTCATCTATTGGGACTTAAGTTTTTCATAAGCAACAGTTAAAATCAATGGCGTTTATGACAAGCAAGAAGATCGGTTTGGCACTTTCGGGCGGCGGGGCACGCGGCTTCGCACACGTGGGAGCTCTGAAGGTGCTCGTCGAGAACGGCATCCCGATAGATCTGATCGCCGGGACATCGGCCGGTTCGATCATCGGCGGAGCCTACGCCAGCGGAATGAGCATCGCCGGGATCGAGGCAATGGCCGAAAAAGCGGGCTGGGCCGACCTTGTCCGCCCGTCGTTGTCTGTCGGCGGCATGCTCTCGAATGCTCCGCTCGGCCGCTTTCTCCGGCGGCACTTTCTGGTCGCTAGATTTGAGGATCTGGCGATTCCGTTTTCCGCAGTCGCATTCGACCTCGCAACGAATGCCCAGGTAACACTCGCATCGGACGGTGACCTGATCACGGCGATCCGTGCGAGTTGCGCAGTGCCGGGCGTCTTTGCCCCCGTGCGTGACGAACTGGGCCGAACTCTGGTCGACGGCGGGGTCATTTCGCCGCTGCCGGTGAAGACGCTGAGGAACATGGGCGCCGATATCGTCATCGCAGTAGATCTCGTCTCGTGCGGCGCGACCTTTCGGTCCGGATCGCGAACAGGGCTCGGAGTGATGATCCAGGGAGCTCTGGCCCTGCTTCGTGCCGTAGCCGTGGGCGAGCAAGCCGGGGCCGATGTTGTGATCGAGCCGGCGATCGCGCACCTAAGGCCGGACCAGATAAACAAGCGGAATGAATTTACAGCTTTGGGCAGGGATGCCGCACTCGATAAACTCGATGAAATTAGACGGATAATTTCATAAATACTGAGCAAAAACGCCCATTTTGATTTGCAAGCGGCGCGCCGCTCGTGCATCATTATTGATGTTTAGTCCTGCTCTCGCGCATCAACGGTGATGCGCCCCGACTTAAAGTTTTGTTCGACGGCGTTAGAGGTTCGAGGGTTGGTTGTTTTTAGGTTAATGAAGTAGCTCACCCACGAGCACCGGATCGCGATCCTCTCGGGTAGACCGTATCCCCTGAAGCTAAATATCCGATCTCGAACTTCTTTGGAATTCCATTTCAGGAAAAGGTTTATATTTCTATGTCAATGAAACTTTATGTTGGTAACCTCTCATTTCAGACCTCGAGCCATGAGCTCGAAGACCTCTTTGCCGGCGTCGGTTCGGTTGAGTCCGCAACGGTAGTTGAGGACCGCGAGACCGGCCGTTCGCGTGGCTTCGGATTTGTCGAAATGGCAAATCAGGAAGATGGTGAAAAGGCGATCGCCGAACTCAACGGCACAAACTTCGGCGGCCGCGACATCAAGGTCAATGAAGCCAAGCCCCGCGAGGATCGCGGCAATGGCGGCGGACGCAGCCGCGGCAACTACGGCGGAGGCGGTTACGGCGGCGGCGGAAATCGCTGGTAAGTGTCTGAAATACGACGTTTCCAATGCCCGGGGGCTTTCATGACCCGGGCATTTTTGGATATGGCCTTCCTTCGCGGGCCCAGTTCTTTCCTTAACTTTGAGCCGCCGGGGCGGTTAATTGCTTTGACATTAAGTACTATTCGCTAGGCACCTTGATGCTATAATTGCCCGATCCGATGCGATTCGTCTTCTCACGCCGATTCTATATCCTGCTGGCGATAGGCTTTGTACCCCTGTCGCTCTCGTGGAACCGTCCGGAATTGGTTTACACGGTCTTTGGGTCCGACATTGTACTTCTCGCCGCCGCGATCATTGACTATTACATCAGCCGCTCGCTGCCGGAGGGGTTCCATTTGCATCGCGAGTTTGATAAGCGCTTCGCCATCGGCGATCGCCAGCGTGTTAGACTTCTCATCGACAACTCGACGGAGCGTTCCTACAAGCTCCGGTTGAAGGACGAATATCCCGCGGAGATGAAACTCGACGAATCTCGCGAGGCGGAATTCACGGTCGAATCTCAGGGCACCGCGGAATTTTACTATTTCGTCACGCCGCCGGGCCGCGGAAGGTACGGGTTTGGCGTGACCGCGGTCAGATTCCTTTCGCGATTTGGCCTTGTTTGGTGTCAGGCAGAGCTTGGCGAACGTCAATCGGTCAAGGTGTATCCGAATATGCGGCGTGCCCGCGAGATCGAGCTGAAAGCTCTCGGGGCAAGGTCGTTCCTCGCCATCCAGCGGCGTGCGATCAGGCGAGGCGAAGGGCGGGAGTTCGAATCGATGCGCGATTACGTTCGCGGCGACGAACTTCGGCATATTTCGTGGACCGCGACCGCGAGACGGGGAAAGCTGACCACACGGCAGTATCAGATCGAACGCGACCAAACGATCGTGATCGCACTCGACGCGGGACGCCTAATGACAGGACGTATCGAGGACGAAACCAAGTTTGATACCGCTCTCCACGCGTCTCTTGCGTTGATGTCCGCGTCAGCAAGGGCAGGCGATAATTGTGGCCTAGTCGTATTTGGACGCCGCATCCGAAAGTATCTGCCGCCGAAGCGAGGGCCTGAGCATATCGACGCCGTACTCGAGGCGCTTCACGATATTGAACCGGAGTTGATCGAGCCTTCATACGCTCGGGCATTCCAGTTCATCGCATCGAATACAAAAAAGCGTGCCTTCGTCGTTATCCTGACCGACCTTGTGGATAAGGTGAGCTCAAAGGAACTGATAGGTTCGCTGCGCCTCCTGCGGCCGCGGCACCTGCCGCTGGTCGCGACCATCGGCGACCGCGATCTTAATGCTGCGGTTAGCGAGGCGCCGAGCGATATCAAGCAGGTCTTTACGCAGTCTGCCGCCGAAGAGGTCATTCATCAGCGTGAATCCGCTCTTCGCCTGGTCGAATCGATCGGCGGCCTTGCCCTCGACGTGACGGCCCAAACGCTTGCGCCGAAGCTCCTGGAGACGTATTTGAAGGTGAAGGAACGTGGTTTGTTGTAATGTCGCTAATGTTCGTATCGTAGGGTCTTATGTCCGATAGTCAGGTCGTCCTGATCATATATACAACTAAGTATCGCCTCGGCGGGCATCAGTTCCCTGTCGTGGCCGAGACACTTGCGGCTGAAAAGAGGCATGGATTTGACGGCGAGGTCGTGACGCGTGCGGTCGAAAGCAAACGTGACGTGCTTGGCGCGATAGCCGAGATACGTGACGCGGGAAACAAGGTGAAGGAGTTCATTTTCGTTGGGCACTCGGGAATGTACGGGCCGATGTACGGTACGGTCGCCTTCCCTGAGCAGTTCTCGCCGTACGAATGGGAGCAAATGGACATCCCATTCGCCGATAATGGATCGGCATCGTTCTATTGCTGCCGTTCGGCGAGGTGGTTCGCCCCATTCTTCGCACGGACCTTCAATGTTCCGGCATACGGTTTCTTCTGGTACACGACATTCTCGCGAAGCAAGGAGAAGTATGTCTCGGCCGGCGACAGTACCGCTGCACCGCTCTACACGATCGGCTGCAAGGGACGTAAATCTCACGGCTATATCGGTGCCGTGCAAAAGCGGCTCGGCTTTATGGCTGCCGAAGAGATGAAACGGTTTGAGCCGCGGCCGCCCGACGGCGACACTTCTTACGATCATGTCGCCGAACTTTACGATGCCACGTTTCAGGACATTCGTGTTCGCAAGGATGAGTGGAAATGGCTGAACGAACATCTACCGAAAGACAAATTCGACATGCTCGACATCGGATGCGGCAATGGGGCGTTGCTTTATGCGTTGCGTGATCGAGTTTATTCCGGCATCGGCGTTGACGAATCAGCCGCTATCATTGAGAGAGCTGGGGCCAAGAATATCGACAATCCGCATATCTCGTTCCGCAAGATAGACGGCCCTGTCCTGCCGTTTCCGGATGACTCGTTCGATTTGGTGACCTCGCTGATGTCGTTTCGATATCTCGATTGGGATCCGCTGCTGGCGGAGATCAAACGCGTAACCCGGCCGGGCGGCAAGTTCCTGATCGTCGACATGGTCACCGTACCGCCGAAATTCGGCGAGTATCCGCGGCTGTTTGCCGACAAGATAAGGACGTTGAGAAGTCAGCGAGCGAACGCCCAATTCAACGCGGCACTGAATCGTCTTGTCTCACATCCCGATTGGAGGAAGATGGTCGAGTATAATCCGATCCGCAGCGAACACGAGATGAAATGGTACCTCGAGAGCCGCTTTCCGGGTCAGCGGATGGAGATATTGAATATGGCCTGGCACTCGCGGATCGTGGCTTTCGACAGCGGCCCGGTCGAGCGGGGCGTTGAGGCCAGGCTAACTTATCCGTAGTGAATTGGTAAGAGGCCGATCTTGTACATGGATAGACTTGGCATCATCGACTGGGGAATCGGCGGCATAAGCATATACAAGCTTATCCGCGAGCGTATCGGCGACGTTCCAATAACGTACTTCTCTGATACCGGCGTTACACCGTACGGTAAGATGACGCGGCCCGAGCTAGTCGCCCGGTTGAATTCGGTGATTCGATTTCTCAAGGATCGTGGGGTCACCCATTTGGTCATCGGCTGCAACGCCGCCAGCACAGCCCTGCCGTATCTTGACCGGGCAGGTCTGAAGGTAGAAGGCGTGATCGAACCGGCGATACTTATGGCGGTCAAGTTGAAGCCAAGCAGACTTGGCGTAATTGGCGGCAGACGAACTGTTGTCTCGGGAGTTTACCGAAAGGGCTTTCGCAAGCACGGCATCGAGATCAGACAAAGGATCGCACAACCCTTATCGGGAATGATCGAAAGCGGAGACACTAGTTCCGATAAACTTAGAAATGCGGCCCGACGCATCCTCGGACCGATCCGCAGCTCGTCCCACGTTCTGCTCGCGTGTACGCATTATCCGGCGATAACCCCGCTATTGCAGGGAATTGTCAGTGCCGAAACCGAATTTATCGATCCGGCTGTTGAAATGGTACGGATCGTAGACCGATGGGGGATCAACACCAAACGAGATGAAGAGTTCTTGACGTCCGGTGACCCGACCCAGATGGTCGCGTCGGCAAAAAACGCTTTTGGCGTGAAGATCAAGAAGGCATCAACGGTCGAGTTCTGACGCATTCCGTCCAGCAAAGAAAAGATACGAATACATCGCGAGGCCGGTACCGACTCCGGTCGCGATCTTGACGCCCGGCGGCAGTGATGATGGGGACAGGAATCCCTCTATGATTCCGGCGACGACAAGGAAGCACGCGCAACCGATCACGATCTTTGCGGCCTCCATTCCTTTCTTTTTCAACGCTTGGCCACGCGAAAGATCTCCGGGAGAAATGATCGAGTATCCGATCATCATTCCTGCCCCGCCGCAAAAGAAGATGCACGACAACTCGATCACACCGTGACCAACGACGAACGATGCAAGCGAATTCCCAAAGGGCGGGTTCAGTTTGTAACAGGCGGCAAAGACACTCCCGAGACGGGCTCCCTCGAATGCAAGATCGTAGAAGGCACCGATCCCGAGCAGGGCTCCCATCGCAAAGACGCGAAAAGTGACCAAGATATTGTTGGACAGGATCGAGCTGGCACCGATCTGGTTAGCGTCGTTAAGCCGCAGCCACCATTCTCGACCAGACGTGATCTGTTCGGTGATGCCCGACAGCATAACAAAATGGGTAAAGTCGGTATCGATCCACGTCGCGACAAAGCCAAAGACGGCAAAGCCGAAGAATACGCCGAAGGCGATCGCCATAAACCGCCAGTTCTTTCTAAAGGTTCGCGGCAGGTCTTCGGCAAAGAAGCGCACGATCAGGCTGCCGCCCTCGCTCTCGGTTTGGTAGATACGGCCGTGAGCACGAATTACAAGACTGTTGAGGTAATTGATCAGCTTAGGGTCGCGAGTCTCGGCACGGGCGATCGCAAGGTCGGCGGCGGCACGACGATAAAGTTCGCCGAATTCTCGCACCTCGACGCGGGTCAGGTCGCCTAGACCGGAACCTGACATCATAGACAGCAGATCCTCAAGACGCTGCCAGTTGTCCTTGTTCTGATCGAGAAACCGGTTCACAAGAAAATAATAACCGCGAATTCATTGCCTTTCCAAAGTTCGAATTCTAAACTCAAGACTTACTAATGTCAGACGAGGTCCGCAAATACCACGAGGAAGACGCCATTGGCAAAACGTACGACCTTCGCGTCGCTCGCCGGTTGCTGCGCTATCTGAGGCCATATTGGCAGCTCGTGCTCGCCGCCCTCGTGCTGACCTTGCTCACCAATGTGCTGATCAGCACCCAGCCGTATTTCACAAAGATGGCTGTGGACGATTTCATCAGGCCCAGGATCACTGATGGGATCTGGATCTTCGCCTTGGCGTTCTTTGGCGTTTTTTTGTTTCGCTTCCTATTCTCGTATTTTCAGGAGATCTTGCTGAATACGGTCGGCCAAAAGGTGATGTTTGACCTTCGGACCGAACTCTTCACGAAACTCCAGCGACAAGAGCTAGCATACTACGATCAGTATCCGGTGGGCCGAACGATGACGCGGCTCACCAGCGATGTTGACGCCCTTAATGAGCTTTTCACGTCGGGTGTGATAGACGTTCTCGGCGATCTGGTGATCATATTCGCGATCATCGGGATAATGTTCTGGCTTGACTGGAAATTGGCCCTTGTTTCGCTGATCACAGTTCCGCTGCTATTTACGGCGACCAACTGGTTCAGAAAACACGCGCGACGAGGCTTCGACCGGGTCCGGACCCGAAACGCCAAGCTAAATGCGTTCCTGCAGGAGTACATTTCGGGATCGCAAACGGTGCAGCTCTTCAATGCGGAGGCTAAGGCTCGCGGACGCTTTCGCGAAATAAATGACGACTATCGCAACGCCAATATCGAGACCATTTTTTATTACGCGGTATTTTATCCGTTGGTCGATTTCATCGGAGCGGTCGGGATCGCGGTTGTTATCTTCGCCTTCGGTTACGAATTTCTGGCCGGCTACTCCGCCGCAGGCGCGGCACTGTCGGTGGGCGTTCTAGCGGCTTTTATTCAGTATTCCCTTCAGCTATTCCAGCCTATCCGAGACTTGTCAGACAAGTTCAATGTCCTGCAGGCAGCTATCGTCGCGTCGCACCGGATCTTTATTCTGCTCGATCGAGATGTAGAGATAACAAGTCCCGCCGAACCCAAGAAGGGCGGTACTGCAGTCGGCACGATCGAGTTTCAGAATGTATGGTTTGCCTATAAGGACGAGGATTGGGTCTTAAAAGATGTGTCATTCAAAGTCTCGCCCGGCGAGAGCATTGCCCTTGTAGGCCATACAGGCTCAGGTAAGACAACGATCACAAACCTGATAATGAGGTTTTACGATGTCCAGAAAGGCCGCATTCTGATCGATGGCGTGGACGTTCGCGACTGGGACCTTTACGGACTGAGATCTAACTACGCTGTTGTCCTGCAGGATGTCTTCCTATTCAGCGGCTCCATTGAGGACAATATTCGCCTCGGCAAAGAGGAGATATCGCGGGAGCGGATCGAATGGTCGGCAGCCGAGGTACACGCCAGCGAATTTATTGAAAAGCTCGACGGCGGTTACTTAGCGGAGGTCCGCGAACGCGGTGCCGGGCTCTCCGTCGGCCAGAAGCAGCTAGTTTCGTTCGCTCGGGCACTCGCGTTTGACCCCAAAATATTGATCCTCGACGAGGCGACGAGCTCGATCGATACAGAGACCGAACAACTTATTCAACAGGCTGTCGAGCGGGTGATGACCGAGCGCACCTCATTGGTCGTCGCTCACCGGTTATCTACAATTCAGAGATGCGATCGCATCCTAGTCCTCCACCACGGCGAACTCCGCGAGATGGGCACGCATAACGAGTTGCTCGGGCTTCGAGGCCTGTACTGGCGGCTATATCAGCTGCAATATTCAGATGAGAAGCTGCACATCACCCAAGACCCATCGGACGGCGGAGACCTTGTTTCTCAGCCAGCCTGACCCGCGCTTTCGCAGAGCTTCCAAAACTGACAAATACGCATCTAATTACCTGGTTTTGCGCGAATATAATGCTACAAATTTATGGAGATTCAGAGTATAATTTCTCGAATAGGAGTACAGATGCTGGAGAACCCCAAGCTGGCTGACAACGGATGCGAATGTCCGTGGGAAACTCGCGCAGCCACTGTGGAAAAGGTAGCCACTGCTAACCTACCGACCGAGATCGGCGATTTTAAGATCGCAGGTTATCGTTCGCTCACCAGCGATGAGGAGTTCGTGGTCATTTACAAGGGCGACCTCGACGGCGAAACACCGACACTGGTCCGGATCCATTCGCAGTGCCTCACGGGTGATGTATTTGGCTCGATCAAGTGCGACTGCGGGCCGCAGCTGCACAAAGCAATGAGAATGATCGAGGCAGAAGGGCGCGGAGCGATCGTCTATCAGCAGCAGGAAGGCCGTGGTATCGGCATCCTGAACAAGATCCGGGCGTACGCCCTGCAAGATCAGGGAGCTGACACCGTCGAGGCGAATGAAAGACTCGGCTTTGAAGTAGACGCCCGTGATTACCAACAGTGTGCCGAGATACTATTTGACCTTGGGTTGTGCAGGGTCAAGGTGATCTCAAACAATCCGGAGAAGCTCGCCGCCCTTGAAAGGGCAGGCTTAAAGATCGTGGAACGTATCCCTATAGAGGTTGATGCCGAAGAGCCCGCGGCACACTATCTCAGGACCAAAAAAGAAAAGATGGGGCATTACCTGAGTTAGTCGCGGCGGCCTCGGATGGCAGGACCGGAGTTCAGATCGGAGGTACAATCAATGTTTTCGCTTAGATCCAGGATCCCGCAGGTCGCAGGCTTGCTCTGCCTGGTAATGCTGTTCGCCCTGGCTGCGTCCGCACAGACGAACCGGATAACTGGCCAGGTCTTGGGCGCCGAACGGCGGCCGCTTGTCGACGTCTGGGTGGAGTTGCTGAATGAGGTCAATTCCGTCCTTCTTCGTCAGAAAACGACCGGTTCCGGCACCTTTCAGTTTGTCGGAATGACTGGCGGCAAGTACACCGTCCTGGTTCGGCCTTTCGGCACCGACTACGAAGAGCAATCTCAGGAAGTTGAAATAGTTAACATCGTTTCCGGCGGCCGCAGGACTTCTGACGCTCAGAACGTTACCTTTTATCTCAGGACCCGAAAGTCCGCTGAAAAGAAGCCGACCACGGTTGGTGTCGTTTTCGCCCAGGAGGTCCCGCCTGATGCGAAGAAAGCGTACGACAAAGCGGTTGGCGAGATCGAAAGTAATCGTATCGAGGCGGGCATAGCCGAGCTTGAGAATGCCATCGGTATCTTCCCCGATTATTACTATGCTCTTGATCGCCTCGGCAGCGAGTTACTCAAACGTCAGAAGTACGATGAAGCGAAAAAGTATTTTGAAAAGGCAGCGTCGGTGAATCCAAAGTCCTCGAACAGTTGGTATGGCCTGTCCTTTTCACTATACGCACTTGGCAAGATCAACGAATCGATAGAGGCCGCGAAAAAGGCGGCAAATATCTCGCCGGAGTCGGTCGATATCAATCTTATGCTCGGCATTGCTTTGCGTCGCGGCAGAGCTTATTCCGATGCGGAGCAATCGCTACTTAAGGCGAAGAAGTTGTCGAATGGGCTCTCGGCCGATACTTCGTGGAATCTCGCCCT
>CAZJFB010000023.1:23882-41343 GCA_964545145.1 uncultured Chloracidobacterium sp.
ATTGTCGATCCATATGATGCAATGCCCGGTCCCCGCCCGAGCAGTCAAGGGAAGGTCGCGGAACGGCAAATGAAAAGGGCCGCTCAAATTGAGCGGCCCAAACGTTCTTGCGAACTAGTCTTACTAGAAGATAAAGCGGAAACCAAAGCGGACTGACCGCGGTCCCTGGTAGCTATTCGGCATACCGAAAGAAACGTTCTTGCGGTTGAGAGCCGTAGCAGTACCTGCCAGGTAAGTGTTGACCTGGCTGTACAGAGCACCAGAAGCCCATGCATTCGCACCGGCGACTTCGTTCAGACCGAAGGTCGACGGGCTCATGGTAACAGCCGACAAGGTGGTCTGAAGACCGGTAACATTTGCCTCATCCCAGAGGTTGAGGATGTTCAGGTCGCCAGCCAGCGTGAAGCGGTTGTCACGTCCGAATTTGTACTTGTGCGAAACCGAGAAATCGGTCTGCGTAAGCATTTCCGTGCGGCCGAGATCGCCACGCTCGTTAAGGAAGAGCGGAACGATGTAGGTAACAATGGTCGACTGAGGCGTACCCGACTGGAAGGTCTGGTAGAAGCCGAATTCGGTCGAGTTGGTCTTGCTGCCTCTCCAATCGAAGATGTATGCGCCGTATGCATTGAATACGTGCGTACGATCGGTGGCGAGGAGGCCGTTGTCCTTGTTACCCTTACCCGTAAAGCCGATGTGCGGAAGGTCGAAGAAGCGGTTGACACCCGGTGAGGTGCGGCCGGCTTCGTCCGAACTTGCGAGGCCTGAGTAGTTACCAAACAGGCGGCTCCACGTGTAGTTCATGTTGAAGTAGTAGTTCTTCGAGAGACGACGGTCGAGAGCGATGTCCCAACCCTTGTAGTTTCTCTGCGGCGTAGCTGCCTTAGCATAACCAAGCTGCTGAAGAACCTGCAGGTGGAGGCCCGATCCCGGATTACCGATGATGTAAGCTTCCGAACCTTCGTTGTTGCGGATACCCGCATCTTCGATGGCGTGCTTGACATCCTTATAGGTAAAGCGCGAGCTCAACACATAGTTGCGGCTCAGCTCATGCTGAACACCAACCGTGAACTCATCCTGCTGGAACGGCTTCGCATTCGGGTCAACCTTACCGTCGAAGATCGTAGCATTCGGATTGTTCGAAGCGATACGATAGTCGAACTGGCAGCGGCTCAGGCCCGAACCGATGAAACCGGTCGTCGGACATGCACCACCTGGAGCGTCGCTGAAGTTGCCAACGATGTTAGCAAGCGTGAAGGCAGTCTTGAACGGACCGCTGGTCGGCAGAATGTCGAAGAAGTCGATACGGTAGAAGTCACCACCGAACGAACCGCGGGGCAGTTCGAACTTCAGGCGGTCATAGAACTTACCATAGCTACCGAAGATCTTCGAGGTGCCGCTCTTGTTGAGGCCGATCGCGAAACCGAGACGCGGAGCGACCTTGTCACCCCAGCCGAAATTGATCGGCGGAGCCAAGTTGTTGAACGAAGGAAGGTCTTCCTTCTCGATACGGACACCGGCATTGATCGTAACGCGGCCGCCAAACTGGATCTTGTCCTGGATGTAAAGCGACTGGTTCGTGTTCGAAGCCTTTCCAACCGTACCAAAGCGGATCAATTCGCCAGCACCGACAGCCAGCGGATTCGGGGTCGACGGAGCGCCGAGGTCCTGGATCGTGTAGCCGTAGTACAGGTCGATGATACCGAGGTTCTTGTAGCCGCGGTCAACGTCATTCTCGACCTTGAAACGCTGATAGCCACCCTTGATCTCGTTGCGGACGCCGCCCCAGTTACCGAAGTAGGTGAAGTCACCTTCAAAGTTGGTACGGATCGAGGCATCCTTGTTGGTCTGTGAGTTTACCGGATCGGCAAAACCCGTCGAGCAAGCACCTGCAACCGTCGTCGAGCCGTTCTGGCAGCGATAACGGGTGATCGCAGGTACGAAGTAAGCTGCGATCCTTTCGTTCAAGAAACCACGCGAGAAGCGGGCACTTGCGATGATCGAGCTAAGCGGCGTCCAGTTAGCCTGGGCCGTAAAGTTGTTCGAATTCTGACGTCCACCCTGACGCGAGTAGAGGTCCTGGTTGGCGTAGGTCTGGCCACCGAAGGTGATCGACGCCGGCGAACCGCCGAAGCTTGCTGTTCCGAAGGGGATAACACCGTCACGAATGATCGGGTTCCAAAGGAACGTGGTAGCAAGGCGGAGAGTGTTGGTCGGCGAAGCATCGAGGCGAGCAAATGCATACTCGTAACGATCCGTAGCCGAATATTTCTGACGGTTGGTCTCCGTACGTGCAGCGGCGGTGCCAAGCGGCGTAGCCGAAGCGTTGGTATAGAAAACCGTGGTCTGGTCATAGTTGAAGACCTGCGGAGTATAGCTGGCCGAGAACCAGAGCCTGTCCTTCACGATCGGACCGTTGAGGTTAGCCGTCGGGAAGAAGCTCGAGTTGTTGTTCTTCTCAGCCGTAAAGTACTCAGCTCTCTGAACGAATGCAGCGCCGCTGCCATTCGTAAAGCGAAGCAGGGTCGGGCGAGAATCGCCATTGAGCCTGTTCGAAGCGAACTGAACACCGAATTCACCCTTCAGATCGTTGCTGCCGCCCTTGGTAACGACGTTGATAACACCGCCGGTAGCACCACCAAATTCAGCTTCAAAACCGCTGGACTTGATCTGTACTTCCTGGACGAACTGGGTCGGAATGGCGTTGTTGCCGTTCAGCGTACCGGTACGGAAGTTCGAAACTTCCTGACCGTCGATGATGAACACGTTCTCCGAACCCGAAGCACCGTCAACCGAGAAGCCGCCGGCGAGGCCTTCGCCGCGGGTACCCGGAGCCGTCTTCAGAAGGCTGGTGAAGTCAACACCCTTCGGAAGAAGTTCGATCTTGGCAGCCGAAACGTTCGTCTGGACCTTCGATTCCGACGAGTCGACCGGAGCGACGAGGTCGCCGCCCGAGACGTCAACCGAAGCGCTGGCCGATGTGGACATCGTGAAGTTAACTGTGGTCGTCTTTTCGAGCACGACAAGCTGATTCTTCATGGTCTGAGCCGCAAAACCGCTGATAGCCGCAACTGACACATTGTAGTTGCCCGGCGGAAGCTGACGCACGGCATAGTAACCATTCGAATCTGCACTAACAGTACGATTAAGACCGATGCTGACACCGGTCACAGTAACCGAAGCATTCGGCACAACAGCGCCGTTCTGGTCGGTAACCGTACCTGTAATTTCACCGAACTGCGACTGCGCAAAAGCGCTCGCGCTGAAGATCAGCACGCTCAGCAGGATCGATGAAAGAAAGATAAGATTTTTTCTCATGATTTTCTCCTTAAAAATTTCCAAAATCCTGGTCAAACCAATTTTGAACAAAATTCACTAATCTACATACAATTTGAGAGCCAAACCGCACATTCCGGGGATTTTTTTGTAAAGTATTGTAAATTCGGGCTTTTTCGACGGTCGGTAGAAAAATGCGGCAATGGCAAATTAGCGATTTGATTCAAGAATTCGTAAATTCTCCAAAATGATGGATTTTTCGGCCCGGTGTTGGATCTCGTCCGGGCCGGGCCCTATCCTTCATTAACCTTGAGCACGGCCAGGAATGCTTCCTGCGGGATCTCCACCCGGCCGACCTTTTTCATCCGCTTTTTGCCCTCTTTCTGCTTTTCCAAAAGCTTGCGTTTACGAGAAATATCGCCGCCGTAACATTTGGCAATAACGTTCTTGCCCATCGCCTTGACCGTCTCGCGGGCGATGACCTTGTTGCCGATAGCTGCCTGGATCGGGACCTCAAAAAGCTGACGAGGAATGAGCTCCTTCATCTTCGCTGTAAGCAGCCTTCCCTTCGATGCCGCCGTGTCAGAATGCAGGATCAGGGAAAGAGCGTCGACAGGTTCGCCGGACACAAGGATGTCCAGTTTGACCAACTTGCTCTCGCGGTACCCCGACAGGTGGTAATCTAGCGAGGCATAGCCGCGGGAAACGCTCTTTAGCCGGTCGTAAAAATCAAGAACGATCTCGTTGAGCGGAAGCTCGTAAACCAGCATGACGCGGTCCTTGGTAACATACTCGAACTTCTTCTGCACGCCGCGTTTCTCATCCAAAAGCGGCAGGATCCCGCCTAAAAATGTGTCGTTCGTCAAGATAGTGGCCTCGATAAAAGGCTCTTCTATCTTCACGGTCCGGCCCGGATCCGGCATTTGCGAAGGTGAGTCGATCTCATGTACCTCGCCGTCCGTCGTCGTCACGCGATACCGCACGCCGGGAGCGGTGGTGATCAATTCGAGATTGAATTCGCGCTCGAGCCTTTCCTGAATGATCTCCATGTGGAGAAGGCCAAGGAAGCCACAACGGAATCCGAAGCCGAGCGCAGTCGACGACTCGGGCTCATAGAAGAAGGAAGCGTCGTTCAAACGAAGCTTGTCCATCGCATCACGGAGGTCTTCGTACTGCGCCGAATCGGTCGGATAAAGGCCGGCAAAGACCATCGGCTTTACTTCCTGAAATCCGGGCAGCGGTTCGGTAACCGGCCGCGCAGCGTCAGTGATCGTGTCACCTATCTGCACGTCTGCGACCGTCTTGATCGATGCTGTTACAAAGCCGACCTCGCCTGGCCCGAGTTCGTCGATCGGTGTCGGACGCGGACGGTTAACCCCAATCGTCTCAACCAGATACTCGCGGCCCGTGTTGAAAAATCTGAGTTTCATCCCCTTCCTGATCGTTCCGTCGACGACCCGGAACAGAACAATGACACCGCGGTAGCTGTCGTACCAACTGTCGAATATCAAGGCCTTGAGCGGGGCATTTCGGTCGCCTTTTGGCGGCGGGACTTTGGCTACGATCGCCTCAAGAACCTCCTCGACACCGATACCCGTTTTTGCCGATGTCAAAACCGCTTCGCTGGCATCTAGGCCGATGATGCTTTCGATCTGATCTTTGATGCGATCGGGCTCTGCGGACGGAAGATCGATCTTGTTCAAAACCGGAACAAGTTCGAGGTCATTTTCTATTGCGAGGTATGTGTTTGCGAGCGTTTGAGCTTCGACTCCCTGCGATGCGTCGACGATAAGCAGCGCACCTTCGCACGCAGACAGCGAACGCGACACCTCATAAGAAAAATCCACGTGCCCCGGAGTATCGATCAGATTCAGGACGTACTGTTTCCCGTCTTTCCCCGTATAGTCGAGGCGAACTGCGTGAGCCTTGATCGTGATGCCGCGCTCGCGCTCGAGATCCATATCATCGAGCAATTGGGCCTCCATATCGCGCTCGGCAACTGCGCCCGTTATCTGCAACAGACGGTCAGCAAGGGTCGATTTGCCATGGTCGATATGGGCAATGATCGAGAAGTTTCGAATAAGGTTAAGATCCATAGCTCGAAAGCAAACAGAAATTGTAGCAAATGCGCGGGCGTTTCATCGAACGTCAAATATTTCATTGCCCGAAACTACAAACTTTTGTTATAGTTGTCCCATAGGAAGAGTTGTTTCTTATTGGCGCGTCCTAGGTCGACGCGCGGGAGGTTTTTATGGGACGTGATTACGACAGAGACGAAACTAGCGCAGCAACAAAGCTTACATATTTGATCGTCGGCGGCGGCATCGGTGCAATACTTGCTTTGCTCTTCGCTCCAAAATCGGGGCAGGAACTAAGAGAGGACATTGCCGACGCGACCCGCAAGGGCCTTGAAAAGAGCAAGGAGGCAGCAGCTCAGTTCCAGGAGAAGGCTGGCGAGTATTACGAAGTATCGCGTGAAAAGGCCGCGGAGCTTTACCAGACCGCTGCCGAGAAAGCAGCCGACCTTAGCGAGAAAGCAAAGACAGCGGCCGCGAACACCGCAAATCCTTTTACCGCGGCTATCGAGGCCGGAAAGGATGCCTACACCGCCGAAAAGCGTAAGAACGAGGCGAAAGCGATCACCGAGGGCCGCGCAAGCTATCCTGTCGACGGCGAGGACAAATAATTAAGGTCAAATGAATGCCAGCGATCCACAATTTTGGCAGATGATCTCTTCGATCATTATCGCTATTTGCTTTATTTTCATGGCAATAGCGTTCCTTTGGGTTGCCCTGACCGTAAGAAAGATCGTAGCAACGGTTCAGAACGTCGAACAGCGTGTCGAACCGCTGATCGCCAAGGTAGATGCGATAGGTGCCCAGGGTAAAGAGATCTCGGTCCATTTTACCGAGATATCCGCGAACCTCTCGAGTGCGACCAAGTATCTGGCCGAATCGACCGAGTTGATCAAGGAAGAGGTCGCCGAGCTTAAGGTCCTGGTCGGCCAGACCGCGGTCACCGCCAAGGACAAGGTCGAGATGGTGAGCCGCTCGATCGATAAGACACATGCTCAGGTGCTCGATACGACCGAATTTGTAAACCAGAAGATCGTGGTACCGGCTCGTGAGATCGCGGCGATCATGGCGGGAGTCAAAAAGGGCCTTGAGGTCCTGTTCGCTCCGGCACCAAAGCAGATCGACCGGGCTTATTCGGACGACGAGATGTTCATCGGCTGATCCCCGCCCGTCATCGCGATAGTTTAATGAGAGGCTGTCCTGAGAGGTGGCCTCTTTTCTTTTGCCCCCCTCCGGATGATGCGATCTGATCGGGCATGAATGTTCAATGTTCAATCGTTTTTTCGCATAAACATTCAATTTTCCTTAGCATTTTCGCGATATTGCGATCTTTGGGTGCAAAGAAGTGATGTCCCGCGGAGATGCAGGGATGCAAAGGATCAGAAGTGACGGTTGAGAGGTGCGTCCGGCTGTGCCGACGAAACGCAGAGAACGTTGAGGAAACCCGTCCTCCGTAACTTTTTCACTCTTGCACCTTTCACCTTTTCACTTTGCTCCTGTTCAATGTTCAATTCGTTCACATAGTAAACATTCAAATTTACTGAGCATTTTCGCGATTTTGTGCTTTTAGCTAATGTTCGGTATGACCCCGGTATGCGCGGGGTCATACCGGGTGCATACTTTTGATCGGACCGATCGGTGTTTCGCATTCAATCTTCCTTACCCCGGTATGCACCCGGTCATACCCGAGGAATACCGGGGTCATACCAGCGAAAGCAAAGAAGGAGAGTTTTCACCACAGATGAACACGGATCTGGTTATCCGCGTTTATCCGTATCCATCTGTGGTTCAAGCTCCTGTTAGGACTTCCACACGTTGGATGGTGTTAAGTTGTCAAAGATCAGTGCCGATGGTCATACAGTGCAGCGGTTAGCTGCCGACCTTGCTAACGCGGGGGCTTTTGCAGCTTCGGGCCCCAAGACGCGCGGGCTCTGGCAACCTCGTGTTGCCGCACGGTCGGGGATACTAGCAGAACTTGAGGTTCGATGGAATACCAAAGTTCCGATAATGTAGCAGAATGCCGAGTTTGCCGATGATCATTCGACGCTCGGTCATTTGGAGTTGGATATTAGAAGAGAGAAAGGCCGCCTGAAACACTCGTCAGACGGCCTTCTTATTTAATTGTTTATTCTCAAACCGACTAGATCGCGGGCTTTTTGACATCTGCCGGTTTTACCGGATCTCCGGGCTTTGCCTGGCGTCGGAGCCGTCGTTCCTCGAACATTTTCCTCATCTCCTCACGGCGAGTCTGCATTTCTGCTCTCCGCTTGGCGACCTCGGCCCTTTGGTCCGCGGTCAGAACGTTCTGGATCTGATCGTGAGCGTTCTGAGCCCTTGTCCTCATCTGATCGCGGATAGTATTGATGCGAGCCTTCTGTTCGGCGGTCAGATCGGTTCCCGCCTTGCGCGACTGGTGGATCGTCCTGATCTCGTCAAGAAGCGCCTTGTCCGGCCTGTTTGCCTCGCGGATGGCTTTGATCTGTTCCTTTTGCGCGTCCGTCAGATTCAAACCTTTGAATGCACCGCCTTTGTGCATCATCATCCGGCCCATCTTACCCATATGGCCCATATGGCCCATACGGCCCATACAGCCCATACGGCCCATCTTGCCCATGCGTCCGAACTTGCGGCCCGGCTGTACCTGCCTCTGGGCCTTATCGGCCTTCGGAGCATCCGTCTTGGTTTCCTGTGCGAAAGTAAATGTTGAGAATGCGGCTATCAAGGCCGCGGCCGAGAAGATCGAGAAGAACTTTTTCATAACTATAACCTCAAGAAAAAAATTTCGTAGCATTATGCTTGCCGATACTTTGACGCTTGGGCAGACCGTTTGGCCGACTGATTTTAGTAAAGAAGTGTAAAGCTCCGGCCGAGCCGGCCGATATACTGAAATTGTGTACGCATCGAGATTTAACATTTGCGTTTCGGCAAGCTAAAATGCGACATTTGTCTATATAGAAGAGCTTTTTTAGCTAATGAGATTTTTATCAGAGATCAATTCACCTGCAGACCTGCGCCAATTGCGTGTCGAGGATCTGCAGGAGGTCGCGGACGAGGTCCGGCAATTCATCATCGATACATGTTCCCGCGTGGGCGGCCATACGGGAGCGAGCCTCGGCGCTGTAGAGCTCGCCGTGGCAATGCACTACGTTTTCGATACGCCGAACGACAAGCTGGTGTGGGACGTCGGCCATCAGGCTTACGCTCACAAGATACTGACCGGCCGCCGTGACCAGCTGCATACCATTAAGCAGTTTGGCGGGCTCAGCGGGTTTCTCCGCCGTGACGAATCGGAATACGACACATTCGGTGCAGGCCACGCGTCGACCTCGATCTCGGCAGCCCTCGGAATGGCCGTCGCCCGCGATCATAAGGGCGGCGACTTTCACGTCTGCGCGTTGATCGGCGACTCGTCGCTTGCCGGCGGCATGGCGATGGAAGCGATCAATCAGGCCGGCCATTTGAAATCCAGGCTGATCGTTCTCCTGAATGATAACGGCATGTCGATCGCCCCCGCGGTCGGCTCGATAAACGGCTATCTGAACCGCATCAAAGAGGCCCAAAGTTATCAACACCTAAAAGAAGAGATCGGCGACGCTCTCGAAAGCGTTCCCGGCATCGGCGGATCGCTTCGCCGTGCGGCTAAGTCATTCAAGGACGCGATCGCCGCGGCCGTGCTGCCCGGAGCGTTGGTCAACGAGCTTGGCTTCAAATACATTGGATATGTAGACGGCCACAATGTGCCCGATCTCGTACGGGCACTCGAGGCCGCAAAAAAGGTCGATGACGGCCCGGTCATCGTCCACGCCCTGACCACAAAGGGCAAAGGCTTTCCCAATCCGGAAAAGAATTACTACGCATATCACGCCACGGGCCCCTTCGATCCGAAGACCGGCCTTCCCTACAAATCCGGAAAGGCCGCACCGCCGAGCTACACCGAGGTTTTCGGCAATACTATGTGCGAATTGATGGAAAGGGACGAGGCTATCGTCGCTCTCACCGCCGCGATGCCCGACGGTACCGGCGTCGACAAGGTGCTAGAGAAGTTTCCAGACCGTTCGTTCGACGTGGGCATCGCCGAGCAGCATGCGATCACTTTTTGTGCCGGCATGGCGTGCGAAGGCGTCAAACCCGTCGCGGCTATCTACTCGACGTTCCTGCAGCGAGCTTTCGACCAGGTGATCCACGACGTATGCCTGCAGGACCTGAATGTAACGATCGCTATGGACCGTGCGGGCATCGTGGGAGCCGACGGCCCGACGCATCACGGCTTGCTCGATATTACTTACCTTCGCGGATATCCGAACATTGTCCTGATGGCCCCGAAGGACGAGGCCGAGTTGCGTGACATGATGCTAACGGCTATCGATCATCCCGGGCCGGCGGCGATCCGCTATCCCAGGGGCAATGGCTTTGGAGTGGACATCAGCGAGTTTCCTAAGAAGATCGAGATCGGCAAATCCGAATTGCTGCGTGATGGCAGCGACGCGGCGGTTATCGCGTATGGCTCGATGGTGTATCCGGCGGTCGAAGCTGCTGCTGCACTTGCCAAGGACGGTATAAACGCAGCCGTCGTCAACGCCCGATTTGTAAAGCCGCTCGACCGTGAAATGATCCTCGACATCGCTCAAAGGTGTGGCGTCATCATCACTGTCGAGGATGGGTATCTCGCCGGCGGTTTCGGCTCTGCCGTGCTCGAGCTGCTCGAAGAAAGTGGGCTTTCCGATACGGTCAAGCTCGTTCGAATGGGGGTACCGGACGAGATCGTGCCGCACGGAGACCCAAAACTGCTCCTGGCAAAATATGGGCTTGACTCGAACGGCATTTATGCTAAGGTCATCGAGACTCTGAATGTCCTGGACGAGAAAAATATAAACAAACCACGGATGAAAGCCGTAAAATAAACCTCAAATGAGTAAGACAAACGAAGCTAAGGGAACCGCTCCGAAGAGCAACACTCCGTTATTGATCATCGGCCTTGTGGCAATAATCGCCGTCGTTGGCGGCTGGTACTGGTTCAGCACTTCGAAATCGGCGCCGAAAACAAACACCAACTCGACGACCGCAAATTCGCAGACAAAGCCAAAGACGCAGACAATACCGCCTAATGCGCCTGCCGGAGCGAACCCGCCTAACCAGGCCGGCTCGCCGACCGCGTCGATAACGCTCGAGGAATTCGCCGATTTTCAGTGCGGCTCGTGTGCCGCGGCAAACCCGATCCTGAACGAGATCAAATCGACCTACGGCTCGCGTATCCGCTTTATTTTCCGCAATTATCCGCTCTCGATCGCGGCCCATGACAAGGCGTACGACGCGGCGGTCGCCGCCGAAGCGGCCGGCCTGCAGGGGAAATTCTGGGAAATGCAGAATTTGCTCTTCACCAACCAACAGGCATGGTCTACGGCTCCCGCATACAAGCAGATGTGGAAGGAATATGCTTCCAAGATCGGCCTCGACGTCACCAAGTGGGAAAACGATATGACCGGCATGGCCGCCAAGGGCCGCGTCGACGCCGACATAGCTCGCGGTAAGGCGGCAGCGGTCAATTCGACGCCGTCGCTCTTCCTCAACGGCACGATGATCCCGTATGCAGAAATGACGCTCGCGGGCCTCAAGAAGATCATCGATGCCGAACTTGCGAATGCCGCTCCTGCTGCAAATTCGTCGGCACCGGCTGCGAATACCGCGGCACCGTCAAACGCCTCGAACGCAGGAAAATAGCCCATTTACCTGGATCGAAACTTTATGTCCTTACTCGCAACGATCGCCAAACTGCCCCTTGCAGCGGCGATCGTTGCGTTGTTGGGGCTTGCCGATTCGATCTACCTTACTGTCCATCATTACACTGCCGAACCGGTGCCGTGCAGCATCCTTGAGGGCTGCGAGACCGTGTTGACCAGTTCCTACGCCGAGATCGGCGGTGTTCCGCTTGCGGCGCTCGGTGCTGCAGCATACTTCGCTGCGTTCTCACTGGCATTGCTGGCCGCATTCGGCGACCGCCGGATGTGGAAGCTTTACGGCGTCCAGGCCACGATCATGGCTTGTGTTTCCGGCTTTCTCGTATATATCCAGGGAGCCGTGATCGGGGCATTTTGCCAGTTTTGCCTTCTCTCTGCCGTTACCTCATTGACCTTATTCGTACTCTTCGTCGTCTCCCTTTTCATCAAGCCTGAAATTTCTGATACCGCTGTCGAAACTGACTGAATCCGATACCGCACGTTAGGCGAAATGTGTGTTGGAGGTTGAGCGTCAGCGACACGCGTCAGAAACTTGGAAACGCCGACGGAATAGGGTAGCTTAGAGATATAGATTAGAAGATCATTTAGTGACTCAAGCCATCTTACAACGTGTCGCAAGCGGCGATCGCACCGCAGTAGAGGAGTGCCTTAATAAGTACGGCGGCCTCGTGTGGTCTATCGCTCGCAAGATGCTTCGAAACTCTGATGATGCCGAGGACGCCGTGCAGGAGATATTTGTCGATATCTGGAAAAATGCAGGGCGTTTCGACGAAACAAAATCGTCAGAGACCACGTTTATCGCGATGATCGCCCGGCGGAGATTGATAGATAAGATCAGGTTTTCGACCAGGCGCATCTCGGCAGATTCCCTCGACGATGTTCTTCTGGAGCCCTTCACCAGAGCTGATAAAGACATGCAGATCAGTCTCGAAGCACAACAGGCCGCTGAAGCGATGCGTAATTTGCGGCCCGAGCAGCAACAAGTCCTTAGATTATCTATAATCCAGGGCATGTCCCATCAAGAGATCGCGGACGCCACCGGAATGCCGCTCGGCACAGTAAAAACGCATGCACGAAGGGGATTGCTGCAGGTGAGAGAGCTGATGGGCCTGGGAGGCTCGTCGGTTCCGCAGGAGGTGGGAATATGACCGAAGAACAGAAAGACATTCTCTTCGACCTTCTCACCAAGAAAGCCATCTACGGCCTTGACGAGGCGGAGGAACGCGAGCTCACATCTTTCGATGCCGAGGCTGCGGAGCTTGAATTCCGTTCACTCGAGATCACCGCTGCCGCGATCAGCATGATCGGACTTTCAACTGAGGAACAGATGCCGTCACACATTCGGGAAAGGATCCTGGATGCAGGCGAGCACCTGGTCGGAGCAGGTCATTCCGTCGCGGCTCCGAGTGCAACTGTCGCCGATCTTTCTGAGGCATCCGCATCCGGCCGGAGCCCGTGGTTCGGCTGGCTCGGCTGGGCAGCCGCCGCAGCTGCCTGCGTTGCCCTTGCGATCAATATTTGGACGACCCGCCTTCAGCCGACCGAGGTTGCAAAAGCTCCTCCGGTTCAGACGCCGGTAGCGTTGACCGCTGCCGAGCTCCGCGAAGAGATGCTCCGCACCTCGCCCAATGTCATTAAGGCGACGTGGTCGTCGCCCGACCCGAAGAACCCTGACGCGGTTTCCGGAGACGTTGTCTGGAATGAAGAAAAGCAGGCCGGTTATATGCGGTTCCGCGGTTTGCCGGTAAACGACAAGTCGGCAACGTGCTATCAGCTCTGGATATTCGATAAGACCCAGGACGAAAAGACGCCGATAGACGGCGGCACATTTGACGTCACCGCTGACGGCGAGGTCGTTATTCCCATCAACGCCAAGCTCAAGGCTGTCGGAGCTAAGTTGTTCGCGATTACCGTCGAAAAGCCGGGCGGTGTGGTCGTCTCGAAACGAGAAAAGATCGCCGCTATCGCCAAGGTCGAGATCTAGGGGGCTGTACAAACATAGTTAGGAACTCAAAGGCTGCTCTCGGGGCGGCCTTTCCATTTGAACTCAACTCTTCCCGTCCCATTGTCGCTTACTTCTTAATGAGAACCACCGGTGACTGCTCAGCGTCGCGTATCTTTGCGTAAAAGATACGCACCGAATCATACTTGTCGGCGGGAACAAGTGAACGCCTGGTCACAAGCTTGCGGGTAAAGACAAGCTGCTGCCCTTTTATCTCGTATTTGGTCGAGTAGCTGCCAAACGTAGAAGTGAGTGCAACAGGATCAGGCGTCTCATCGACCGCAAAGCCGGGCGGCAAGGTGAACGTAGCCGTCTCGGACATCGAGACCGAATCGATCTCGATCGGCGCATTCCGTTTTGCCTCGGTAAACTCCACGTCACGGCGACGCCCTACAAATACGGGCTTGAAAACGAACAGCCTGCCCTGCATGATCTGCGCATATCGGGGCGCCGAGAATTCGACGTTCAGGTCAAAGCTGGCATCTCCGGGGCGATCCTTTGGTTCGATCTTGGCGGCCTGTGCACCTGATGCTCCGCGCGTCAGCCATCCCTCGATCGCTTTCCGGTAATCTGCGGCAGAGAGTTCACGGAGCTCACGTCGAAAGACCGTGGACGTCTGGCCGCGGGCCCGCTCCCGGATCGAGCCCTTGATCTCGCCGTCAGCAGAGAACACGGCTTCGATCGTGCGTTCGAGCACGTCCGTTTCGGGCGGGGTGAGCGGCATCTCGACAAGGCCGCCATGTTCGCCCGCAATGATAAGGGCGTTGCTGCCTTGCAGATAGTCCGGCAGGTCGCCGACAGGCGTAAACGCATCGGTCGCATCGAATATCAGCAACCGTCCGAGCGTCGGGTGCTCGATCACCGTCGGTGCCTTTGTCGCGTCGCTGACCTTAACCGCGATGATGCAGTGGTTGAACTGACGCGGTGACGGCCACTGTGCTCGGACAAAACTCGGATCACCCGAATAGATCGCCACCGGATAGGCATCGATCTTTAACGACTTGAGCAACGCCCGCATCAGATTTGCTTTGTCTTTACAGTCGCCATAGCCGCGGCCCAGTACCATTGTCGACGATCGCGGCTTGTAGCCGTTCCCATATCCGACACCAATGTCGATCGAGATGTACTGCAGCCCCTGAACATAAGTGCCGATCGCCTGTATCATCTCGAACTCGGTCTTGGCGTTGGCGGTTAGTTCGCGCGCCTTGCCGGCGATATTGTCATCGATGATAACCTGCGGCTCATGCATCGCCGTCGCCCATCGGGAAACGTCCTTCCAATCGGCAAAGACACGCCCGACAGACTGCGACTTTGGATCGGGCATATAGTTCACAGCGATCCTGGGGGCAAGGTTTGCGGCCGACGGGCTCAAGGGCTCCCACTTGATCGGTGCCAAGCCGCTCATCTCCCACGAATAGCTGGTGCCGTTGACCTGGGGCTTTACTTCCGGCGTATTGAAAGAAATGCTCGAGGCCGTCCATCCGCTGGGCAGGTTCAGTACATATCGCGACAGCAGCGTCGGCAGACGCGATTGAAATGTCCATTGGTCCTGAAAGAAGAGAGCCGATTCCTCGTTGACGACCGTGTAGCCAAAAACAAAACCTGTGTCGACGTCTTCCGATGCGTCGATCAGCTTCACGCGGCCCTCGTTATAAACATCGTCCGGGTCGGAGATCATATCGAGTACCGTCTTTTTGTCGTACTCCTTTGACGTGCCTCCCGGACGTATCACCCAGGCCTGCATGTCCTTTACCTTGCCGGCGCTGACCAGATAGAATGCGCGTGCAACCGCAAAGCGCCTCCCCTCGCGCGAGAGCAGCTTGACGGCAAAATTCTCTGTCGTCGTCAGCTTGCCGTCGCTGCTAAGCGACACGAGTTGCTCTTGGTGCAAAACTACCGCGGGAACGTCTTTCTCATATCCCGGAACCGACGCCGACGCAGCCTGTCGAAGCCAGGCCGGCGGGTCGTCGGCAAGTGCCGGCACCGCAAGGGCCGCTGTGAGAGAGAGCCAAAAAAGGAATCGTCTGAGAGTCAACATAATAACCGGCCCCGCCTATTTTTGCCGCAGCGTAATGGTATGAGAATTAGCCGTATGAAACTGGTCAAAGAGCTGTTTCAACACCGAATAGACATCCGCCTGGAATAACACATTTCCACCGCCGCCAAAATAGAACTCACGCCGATATTCCATGATCCGCGTCGCCAACTCAACGCCGATCTTGGTTTTGAGATAGGCGATCTTTTGGCGGTCAGAGATCTCATCAGGCGACTCCGGATTCTCCAGCTCGAATCCCTGAGGCCAGGTGATATCTATGCTGTCGGTATCCGACCACGGGTACGAAAAGACGATGTCGTACTTCCTCGTCGCTCCGGAAAACAACGGGTTCTTTCCATACTCAAAGTATCCGGGCTGGAGGAACAATCTCTTGCCCGTCTTCTGCGCGTAGTTGGGTACGCGCACCTTGTAACGGAAGATCAGCGGCTTATTGCTGTCATCGATGTTCTCGATCGCGATGTCTGAGACCACGGCGGTGCTGATCTGGCCGGTAATATCGTCCTTGAAGTTCGACTCGCGGGTAGCGGGAGCCTCGTCAAAATTCTCCAATCTGTATGCCAACGCAGGATGGCCGGTATACTCCATCACCACTTCCCCCGTAAGCGTTCCATCCTCGGAGAGAGTGAACTTACCGTTTCGCATCTTCTTGGAGCGAGCATGGTCGGTGAACGGTGTCTGCTCCCAGGTGTATTCCTTTTCACCCACTAGCATTGCCCAGCTTCCCTCCTCGTACCACGGCAACATCCCGTAGGGTGCGAACTTGGATCCGGGATTGAAGACCTTCCACGTGTTGCCGACCAACAGGCCTACACCGCCCGGATGAATGAAGGCATCATTAGTCATTCGCGGATTGAATAGCATCTCGCTCCGGTCCCCCAGCAAAGCGACACGCGGCTCAAATCCGGCAGCCGCCGCCATCGCCCCGAACAGAATGTCAATGAACATCGCGTTGCTCATTTTCCTTTTCAACACATCGTTGACTGACTTGATCTGAGGCAATTTTGCCCGTTGGTCCGGAGTAATGGACGCGTCAAACGTCGTATTGTTGATCTGTGTCTGGCAATACTCATAGATCTTTGCGATCTTCTGCTCGGCGGTCGTCGCCCCTTCGATCACCTGTGCCGTAACCTTTTTTACATCGTCGGACGGCTTTGCCATCATCTTTGTGATCGGCGACCACTCGGTCGAAACGCCTCCCCAATAGAGCGCCGGGCTGCTAGGGTCCTTGACCGTGTAAGTCACAGAAAATGCAGAAACGCCGGCAATATTTATGCGGGTTCCCGTCAACAGCATCCATGCACGCACCGTGTCCTCGGGCGGCATTCTCGGTTCGCTCTTAAGGGCAGGTACGTTAAGCCGCTGAGCAAGATAGAACCCGTCGCGGTCCTTTATGAACTTTGTGTCGGTGAAGTTATATGTCTGAAATCGCGGCTCGCCTTTGTAGGGTTTGTAATAGTACGAAAGATTTTGGACCGGGATGTCCCGCTGAAACTGAAGCCTCATCCCCGCGGCCCCCGCATCCTCGGTCGTCTCCTTGTACCTGTATTCGACTATCACCCCCGGCTCGATATTAGGGATCGCGAAGGACTTCGCCTTTACCTTTACGCCGTTGGCTCGGATGATCTCACGCTCAAAGATGTCGTTCTTGCCGATCTCGACAATTGAGCCGTCCACCTTGATCACCCGGGCCGCGAGGTCCTTGATCTTGGTGGACTTGGTGAACGGTATATCGAACTTGCTGAATTTCTCACGGCCGCGCTCGGTAAATATCTTGACGCGAACATAGTGGCGACGCGACACGTCATCACTCGAACTGTCGTCGATCCTAACCTCCCAAAAAAGTGCTTCGGCATCAGCGTCGGGCTCCACCTTTGGGGTCTTCGCCTGAATGTCCTCGGGCGATACCGGTCGCCAATCCTTGTCCTGAGAATATGAAATGCCGGTGCAAAGACACACAAAAGCGGAAACCAACAGCCAATGGGCGGGCCGAGTGAGATGGGAAATCCTCATATAACCTCCGAAAATGTCAGAGCCGAAACGAGGGCGGGCCGGGAGTACTCGGTAAGCAGCCGTTATCGGCGAACCTGAGGGGAAATGGCAGTGAGCGTGGGCAGAACTGCGGTATCCCCAACTCAATAGACAAGCGGCTTGGATCAACTGGCCGCCGTGCGCGTTGTACCCTATTTTATAAAGGAAAATCTTCGATCTGGCAACTTGTTTTTTGGGAGACGATCCGATCCCGTCCACGAGAGCTGCCGGTGATCGCGTCCTCGTGACGCCACGAAACGCTGCTGCCCGACGAGTTTATTCTCTGTTCCGC
>CAZJFB010000024.1:0-39391 GCA_964545145.1 uncultured Chloracidobacterium sp.
ATGCGTTCGACCTCGACGATCTCGTCGTCTTCGAGGTTTTGCTGCGTTTCGGTGAGACCAGTTGCCAGATAGACGAACATCTTTTCAGTCAAAAATCCCGGCGAGACGTAAAATTCGGCGATCTTCTCCATTGATGCGGCGGTAACGCCGATCTCTTCTTCGAGTTCGCGGTGGGCGCCTGTGAGCGGATCTTCGCCCTCTTCGAGAGAGCCCGCGGGGATCTCGAGCAGGCTTTTGCCCGCGGCGTGGCGATATTGGCGGACAAGGGCGACTGTTCCGTCATCAAAAACGGGGACGATCACGCAGCTTCCGCGATGAGAAATGATCTCACGTTTGTATTCGATGTCGCCTTCGCGGATCGTGTCGATAGTTACGTCAAAAATGCGGCCTTTGTAAATTGGTTCGGAAGAAAGTGTTTCGGGCATCAGTGTTTGCGGTGAGCGACATAATCTACCAAGCCGCTCAAACACTCTCTAGCCTCGCACGGAGCGAAATTGTCAGTCAATACGAGACGTGCCTTAGCCGAGGTCTCCGACAGGTCGCGGGACAATTTGGCAAGGCTGCCGTTCGTCACGCCGTCCTGAACGGCGTCGATCAGGTCGTCGCTCATCTGGTAGGCATCGCCTAGCAGCTCGGCGAACCGGGAAAGTGCGGTGAGTTCGTCGGCGCTTGCACCGGCATTTATCGCACCCAATCGCAGTGCAACGCGGATCAGCGACGATGTTTTTAAGTTGATGACGGACGTCGGGCTGTCCGGTGAGGTTAGGTCCAGTGCCTGGCCGCCGATCATTCCCGCAGGCCCTATGCAATCTACAAGTTCGTCGATGGCGAGCATCGCTGCCGCGGGGCGGCCTTCGTAATCGAGCGTTACCAGCCTGTAGGCCGAATTCAAAAAACTGATCGCGACGAGCACCGCCATCGCTTCGCCGTATTCGGCATGAAGAGCCGCATTGCCCCGCCGCTCGGGCGAATCATCCATGCACGGCAGATCGTCGAAGATGAGCGAGCTGGTGTGGACGAATTCCACAGCGACTGCCGAGTGCATAACGTCTCCGGCACGTCCGCCGCATAGTTCTGCCCCAATGAGCGTGAGTATCGGCCGCAGCCGCTTACCTCCGGGAAATACCGACTGCCTAACGGCCGCGTTAAAAAGCCCGTTAACGAATGAAGGCGCGATCGGCAGATGGGCCTCGAGGGCAGCTTCCACCGCCGGACGATGCCTTTCAACAGACCGAACGAGCGCGTTCATACGTGTTTCAACGAGTGCCGTCATAAATCGAATTGAGAGTTGTTTCGACTACGTTTAGCATTTGGATTCGGAAAAGAGGAATATAATTGTAAATGTTGGCATCTATTCGAATCCGTTACGGCAAACATGCCGAAAGCCTTTAATTTGACCGACACCTGGTGCGTCTAGGCGGATCGATGCAAGAAGTACTACAGCGGCAGGAAGCCGGATCCCTAAGGTCCGGCATCGAGAAATGCAGGGAAATAACTCGTCATTACGGCACGAGCTATTATTTCGCTACGCAGTTCTTTCCGCGAGAGGTGCGTGAGGGTATTTATGCGGTCTACTCGTTCGCGAGGATCCCGGACGAGATCGTTGACGATCCGAATAAGGGCACCAAAGAAGAGACGCTCGCAAAGCTAGAGGAATTTCGCCAAAACTGGCTCGCCGCGATGAAGGCCGGCGGCAGCGAAGATGAGATAATGAACGCGATCGTCTGGGCGTTCAATAAGTTCGGGATACCGGTGAGCGACGGCGAGGCGTTTCTTAAGTCGATGTTCCTCGACGAGGAGAAGTTCACGTACGAGAACTACGCCGAGCTGGAAGATTATATGTACGGCTCGGCCGCCGTGATCGGCCTGATGGTTACACGCATTGTCGGCTACTCATCGGACGAGGCTTTCTATCACGCAAAGCAGCTCGGATACGCATTTCAGGTGACCAATTTCCTGCGAGATATTCGCCAGGACGAGGAAGAATTGGGCCGTATTTACATGCCGCTCGATGAATTGCGGCAGTTCGGGCTATCGGCCGAAGATATCGCGAATCGCGTGTACGATGAACGGTTCGTTGCGTTCATGAAGTTTCAGATCGAGCGAAATCGACAGATATACCGCGAGGCTCTGCCGGGCATTCCGATGCTCGCATGGCGAGGCCGCCTCGCTGTAAAGGTCTCATACATGCTTTATAAGGCGATACTCGACGAGATCGAGCGAGTGAATTACAACGTATATCTCGGCCGCGTGCGTACCAATTTTAGGCAGAAAGTTTGGCTGACGGTAAAGGCTTTGACCGGCGTTTATGAATAAAAAAGTACTAATTATTGGTGCCGGTATTGGCGGACTCGGTGCGGCAGGGCTTTTCGCAAAGAAAGGCTACGACGTCACCGTCGTCGAGAAGAACGCCAATCTTGGCGGCCGCGCGAATATCTTCGAGTCAAGCGGTTTCAAGTTTGACATGGGGCCGTCGTGGTATCTCGCACCCGATATTTTTGAGCATTACTTCAACCTTGTCGGCGAGCGGGTCGAGGACCATCTCGACCTCAAACGGCTCTCGCCGTCGTATCGCATTTTCTTCAGAAATAACGGTGAACCGCTCGACATCAACTCGAACATCGACGTTGATGCCGCGACTTTCGAGAGAATCGAGCCCGGTGCGGGCGAGAAGCTGCGGGCGTATCTCAAACAGTCGGAATATCAATATGAAGTTGCGACACAGCACTTCATGTTCAAAAACTATGACCGCGTCTGGGATTTTTTCAACAAACGCGTGATGACCGAGGGGGAAAAGCTGTCGGTCTTTTCGACGATGCACAAGTTTGTGTCGAGGTTCTTTAAGTCCAACAAACTACGGCAAGTGATGGAGTACACGATGGTCTTTCTTGGCACATCGCCCTACGAAGCTCCGGCACTATACAACCTGATGTCGCACATGGACTTTAACCAGGGCGTGTTTTATCCGCAGGGCGGCTTTTATGAGCTGATCAACGCGCTTGCACGCATCGCGGAGAAGAACGGTGCGGTCCTAAGGACGAATGCTCCGGTCGAGCGGATCGTAGTGAAAGACGGAAAAGCCGTCGGCGTGACGCTCGCGGGCGGCGAGACCATCGAGGCTGACATGGTGATCTCCAATGCTGATATGGAGTTTACGGAAACTCGGCTGCTGGAAACGAGCCGGCAGACCTATCCGGCGAAGTATTGGAAGAAGAAGGTGATGGCGCCGTCGGCGTTCATCATGTATCTCGGCGTCAACGAAAAATTGCCTTCGCTGATACATCACAATCTGCTTTTCAGCGAAGATTGGCGAAAGAATTTTGACGACATTTACAAAGACCCGTGTCTCCCGGACGAGCCTTCGCTGTATGTATGCGCCCCGAGCGTGACCGATCCGTCGGTCGCACCGGCGAGCAAAGAGAACCTTTTCGTTCTCGTGCCGATCGCGTCGGGTCTGCAGATATCTGAGGAAGAAAAAGAGCGTTACGCCGATCGAGTGCTCGCTCTGATGGAACAGGAAATGGGCCTCGACGGGCTTCGGGAAAAGATCGAATACAAAAGAATTTACACGGTCGCGGATTTTGCCGCCGATTACAACGCATTCAAGGGCTCGGCTTTAGGCCTTGCCCACACGCTGAGGCAGACCGCCATATTCCGCCCGAAAAATAAGTCGAAAAAGGTGGATAATTTGTTCTACGTCGGAGCCGGAACAAATCCTGGGATCGGCACGCAGATCTGCCTGATCAGTGCGGAATTGGCGTATAAACGGGTGCACGGCATCACGTCGGCGGAGCCGCTGAAAGAACTCTAGCCACAGGGAACTCCGAGATCTCCGAGTGGTTTCTCCGGGTTCTCTGTGACCTCCGTGGCTAAACCAGTCGAGCGAAGACTATTTGCCAGAACAGCACAAATCCCGCGGCGACGTTGATGAACGGGAACGCCCGGTAGAGTTTGAAAATGCGGCCCGTCTTGACCGAGCGGACCGAGGCAAGCATCAGTATCAGATACGCCGAGCCGAGCGTGACGCTGGAGATGCCGAGATACTCAAGCGAGAGGACAGCAGATCCGGCGTAAAGGCAGAAGCATATCGCCAATGTGCCGTATGGCCCGAAAAAGGTCGCGATCGTACTTAGTCCGGCCTGCTTATCGGACTCGATATCCGGGATCGCGGAATAAGCGTGCATCGCCGCGGTCCAAAGTCCACCCGCGATGATCAGGATGGTGGGCGGCAATTGGCCGGCTGAGATCGCGTAGGCGAACGCACCCGGCATTACATAGAGCAGATTAAATGCTGAGTCAAGAACGGGCTTTGATTTAGCACGGATCGGCGGCGACGAATAAAAGATCGAAAGGAAGATGAACGTCTGTAGTGCCGCGAATGACGGAACATCAAACAAAACGGCCGCCAGGATAATGAACGGCAGATTAAGCACAGCGATCCAGAAAAATAGCCGGCGGCGGCTCTCGGGGCCGACTAGGGTTTCGTAATCGGTCTTTTTCTCGTTCAGGCTGTCGGTCTCATAATCGAAGATGTCGTTGATGCCGTAAACGAGCAGGTTGGCAGGCAGCAGGAAATACATGCCGAAAAGGGCAAATCGCCAATCTGCCAGATCGCCGCGGGAAGCGACGCCGGCGACCAGGCCGACAAGATACGGGCCGAAAAGGTAGAACCAAAATCGCGGCCGGCTGACCTTTAAGAGGAATCGCATGATCGATAGAGACGTTTAGGTCTCGAAGAAATAATTATTAATTATCAATTAGTAATTACTAATTAACAATCAGACGGTTACTTGACGAATGCATAGCTACCTAACAAGAAAACAATTATTCCTTGTCGGGACAATCCTCGCGGTACTCGCGGTGAGCGCCTTTTTTATGGCGAACGTCGTCATTCCGACCGATCTGCATTTCGTCTCCGGTATTAACGTTATTCTCTTTGCCGTGCCGTGCTTTTGGGCGGCGGTTCGATGGCTCGGGCGACGCGACGCAATTATCTTATTCGTCGTATTCGGCGTTTTGGCTTTAGCGATCGAGACCTCTGCGATAATCACGGGTTTTCCGTACGGGCATTTTGGTTATTCCGGGCTGTTGGGATACAGGCTTTTCGGTTACACGCCCTGGACCGTCGCCCTAGCTTGGACGCCGCTGGTCCTTGCCGCGTACGCGGTCGCGAGCCGTGCGATCGTTGGCGAGGGCAGGTCGGTGGTTTCTCGAGCCGCGAGAGTGATAGTCGTCGCAGTGCTGCTAGTGATATTTGACGTCGTTCTCGATCCCGGAGCCGTAAAGATCGGATTTTGGCGTTACGAAGGCGGCGGACCGTTCTATGGTGTTCCGGTTTCGAACTTTGTTGGGTGGCTGTTTTCCGGGGCGATCGGCGGTATTGTTTTTGAGATATTTACGTGGTGGAAAAACCCTCTGCTTCCCGTGCCGGTACAGTTGACCTCGAGCGGTTTCTTCATCATCTTCTTTTGGACGGTGTTGGCGTTCTTTGCCGGGATGTATTGGCCGCTGGTTGTCGGCGTGATCGTTCTTGCGATCTTTGCGGCGGCATATTTCAAATATCATTACGCCTTTGACGACATGGTCGTCTACGTCGATGACGCCGGAGCGCCGATCGGCACATCGCCAAAGCTCGCGGCACACGACGGCGAAACCAAGCTGCACAGAGCATTCTCGGTCTTTGTTTTTAACGACAAAGGCGAGTTGCTGCTCCAGCAGCGGGCATTGAGCAAGAAAACGTGGCCCGGCGTCTGGTCAAATTCGTGCTGCGGCCACGTGATGCTTCACGAATCGGTCGAATCCGCCGCCCGCCGCCGCCTCAAATACGAACTCGGAATGCGAGTAGAAAAACTCCACCTCATCCTCCCCGATTTCCGCTACCGCGCCGAAAAAGACGGTGTCGTCGAAAACGAGATCTGTCCGGTGTATGTTGGATTTGCTTCAGCTCAGCCCAAGCCAAATCCGAACGAGGTCAACGATGTGAAATGGGTAGACTGGGAAAGATTTGTGGTAGAGGTTGCCGATCCGGCGAATGGATACTCGCCGTGGGCTAGGGAAGAGGTTGAACTGCTCGTAAAGAGCGAATCTCTGGACCGGCAAAGGACCCGGGCCGTGAGATCGTTATAGATGTGACCTGTCACTACTTCACCGGTTTCACCAAGCGGCCGTTCTCAAAGGTGCCCCACACGATCTGCCCGTCCTTCTTGCGGTATGTGCCCTGGCCGGTAGGTTTCCCGTCAACGAAATCGCCTTCGTACTCCTCACCTTTGCTGGGCCCGCCCACATAGACCAGCTTGCCTTTTCCCGTCATTTTGCTAAGAACGAAGTCGCCGGTGTATACCCACTCGATCGCGTCGTAGCGGCCCTTGCCGTGGAAGTTGCTTTTGTAAAACTCGCCCTCATATTTCCGTCCGTTCGTATATTTGTAGACGCCGTAACCTGTCATCTGACCATCGAAGAATGATCCTTCGTAGACGTTTCCGCTCGTTCTATCGAGGCGCCCTTTGCCGTGAGGCCGGTTCTGGGCGTCCACCTGGCCAATATAGGTGTCGCCGTCGGGCATGACGACACGTTTAGGTTCTTTGCTGCCCTCGGCTGCTCCGGCCTTAGCGAGGTCCTGCATTAACTTTGAGTGGGCCTTTTCTTTTACCTCGCGTATGTAACCGTCGACAAATGGGTCCTTGGGGTCGAGGGCCTTCTGCTTTAGGAAGAATTCCTCAGCTCGCTTGTACTCGCCGTCTTTCGAGAGCCAGGTCCCCACGGCTTTCGCAAGCTCCGCGGCACATTGGTCGCCGCGCCGGTCGACATGGAAACGAAGCGAGAGTTCGAAGTGGTCCGCGTATTCCTTGACGCTCTTGAATTTTCCAAAGGATGTGAGGCTCCATTCCCGGCAGATATTGTTCGGATGATCCTTCCTAAGCCTGTCCACAAAGGTCTGGACGTCGGGCAGGTCTGTCCGTCCTGCGTTGCGAGCTTTAACGAGATCATTGAGTGCGAGCCTATGATTGGTGTACGCCTTTTGGTTCCACGGGTCAGCTGCGATCTCGCGTTCGCCTTTCTCTATGGCGGCGATGAGGTCCTGAGGGGATTTGGAGATTTTCTGAGCCACGACCGTGCTCATCATCGAGATCACCGCAAAACAAACAACGTACAACTTATGAAGTTTCATTCTTATATCTTAGATAGTATTGTATTGAAGGGAGATCGAATATAGGCTAACAGAATCCGAGTTTTACTTGCAAATGTATGATGCTGTTAGAGATAGACGTCGTTGCCGAGAACTGGGGGACGTTGGATAAATAGGGTCGTAAGTGTCGCCAGGTTTTCTTGGACTGCAATTTAATGGTTCGGCCTATAATCAAATCGCGGGAACAAAATGACTTTCAAGATTGGATTGGGCGTGACGGGCGGTATTGCGGCTTACAAGGCCGTCGAGGTGATGCGTCTGCTGCAAAAGTCGGGTTGCGAGGTTTCGGTCGCGATGACGCGGCATGCGACGGAGTTCGTGCAGCCGCTGACGTTTCGAGCGTTGACGGACAAACACGTGATCGTTGACGATTACGACCCACAAAATCCCGATCCGATCGCTCATATCAATTTCTCGCAAAATATCGACCTGCTGCTGATCGTTCCGGCGACGGCGAATATTATCGGCAAATTCGCCAACGGCGTCGCGGACGATTTTCTTTCTTCGACATATCTCGCAACTACGGCGCCTGTGATGATCGCCCCGGCGATGAACACCACGATGTGGGAACAGCCGGCGACTCAGCGAAACGTCTCTCAGCTTCGCGAAGACGGAGTGCATTTTGTCGAGCCGGTTGCTGGCGAGTTGGCGTGTAAGACGGTTGGGACTGGAAAGCTTGAGGATGTGGAGAATATCGTCGCGCAATCCTTGGGATTGTTAACCGCAGAGACGCCGAGACGCGGAGAAGACAGTAAGAATTCTCAGCGACTCAGCGACTCAGCGGTTAAAGATCTTAGTGGGGAGAGAATACTTATCACCGTCGGCGGTACACGCGAGGCGATCGATCCGGTTCGATTTATCTCAAATCACTCGTCCGGAAAGATGGGTTTTGCCGTCGCTGAGGCCGCGGCCGCAAGAGGTGCGAGCGTCACCGTCGTTGCGGGAGTAACGACTGTTGATCCGCCGAACGGCGTAAACGTCATTCGAGGCGAATCGGCAGAGCAAATGCATGACGCCGTAATGAAGGAGCTGCCGAACGCGACCGTTTTCGTCGGTGCAGCCGCCGTTGCCGACTACGCTCCGGCAAACGCCGCGGACGCCAAGATCAAGAAAGAAGGCCGTGATACGATGACGCTCGAACTCAAGAAAACTCCGGACATTTTGGCGAATGTCTCGCGGAGCAGACACGACGGCTTGATGGTCGTCGGATTTGCCGCCGAGACGAATGACGTCGTCGGCTATGCGCGTTCCAAAATGGAGAAGAAGGGCCTCGATATCGTTGTCGCCAACGACATCACAAAAGAAGGTGCGGGATTCAACACGGACACCAATATCGCGACCATCATTACTCGCGGCGGTGAAACGGAATTGCCGCTGATGTCGAAAAGGGAATTGGCGGACCGTATCCTGGACGAGATATTGAAAGTCCGAGCATCTTAATGTTGAGTTTTGAACGCGCTAATTACTAATTATCGAATTAGTAATTACTAATTATTTCTAATGGCAGAGAACGTCGACAACGCGGAACTGATCGAGGACATTCGCGAGCAAGTGCTTTATTTACAGGAGCTTGGCGTGGAGTCGCTTGAGGCGAATCTGCCCGCGGCACTAAAGGCTGCGGACGCGGGTAAAGAGACCCGAGACGAGAGGCAGGAGACGAGACAAGCACCGCCAATTCGACGCGAGGTCAGCGTTCCGGTTGCCGACGTTAAGCCGGAGCGTCCGCCAGCAGGTTCGAGGCTAGCGTCGCTGCCGTCGCTCTCAGCCAGAAAGCCAAGTTCTTTCTTCGACAAATACAATCCCGGCGGCGACGATAGTTCGAAGAATGTTTCTATTGGAAGTGAAGGGTCGTCCGAACCTCGCGTGTCGTCGCCTGAATCGGCCTTGTTCGAGGCGGCTCCGACGTTGCCGGAGCCAACAGAGACGATCGAGCAGATCCGCACCGAGATCGGCCATGGCTGTACGCGGTGCCCGCTCGGAACACTTGGCCGCAAACAGGTCGTCAACAGCGTTGGGAATTTCAATGCCGAGCTGATGTTCGTCGGTGAGGCTCCTGGTGCGGACGAGGATATTCAGGGCGAACCATTTGTCGGGAGAGCGGGCCAGCTCTTGACCGACATCATCGAGAAAGGCCTCGAGATCCCGCGAAAGGAAGTTTTCATCGGCAATATAAATCGCTGCCGCCCGCCGGGCAACCGTACCCCGCTTCCCGAGGAAGCCGTCGTCTGCAAGCCGTTTCTGCTCCGCGAGATCGCGGTAGTCAGGCCAAAGGTCATCGTCGTTCTGGGTGCACATGCGGCCCAGACGCTGCTCGAAACAAAGACGCCGATTTCCAAGCTCCGAGGCCATTTTCACGACTACGTCGGTGTCAAGGTAATGCCGACGTTCCATCCGGCGTATCTGCTTCGCGACCCGCACAAGAAGCGCGAGGTCTGGGAAGATATAAAGATGGTCAAGCAGTATCTAAAACAAAGTAAGTAAACGAGTTACCGTAATGTCGATCTATAAGCATTTTGTCGCAGCCATCATACTATGCCTGCTGGTCGGGCCAGTCGCGATAGTTGGTCAACGGCCGTCTTATCCGGAGATCAAGCAGCTTCAATCGCCGCAGAATCCGAGGCTCGGTTTCATCATTCACGGCGGTGCCGGCGTGTTGAGCAAGAGCGACATGACGCCGGCGAAGGAAAAGGAATTTCGTGCCGTTCTGGAACAGGCCGTAATGGCGGGCTATAAGGCGCTGCAGTCAGGCAAGACGAGCGTTGACGCGGTCGAGATCGCGATCAGGACAATGGAAGATTCGCCGCTCTTCAATGCTGGCAAGGGTGCGGTCTTCACCCACGACGGCAAGAATGAGCTTGACGCGTCGATCATGTTCGGCAAGACGATGTCCGCGGGAGCGGCCGCGGGATTGCGGCACATTAAGAACCCGATCTCGCTTGCACGGGCGATCATGGAAAAGTCGCCGCACGTGATGATGATCGGCGACGGAGCGGAGCAATTTGCCCGCGAGCAGAAGCTCGAGATCGTTGACGAGAAGTATTTCTGGACGCAGCATCGCTGGGACGCGCTTCAGCAGGTGCTGAAAGAGGAGAGGGCAAAGGAGCCGGCAAAACCGTCCGTTAGTGGAACCTCCGCCAAAGAGCTGCCGAAGAATCGATTTGGTACTGTAGGCGCCGTCGCACTCGACAAGAACGGCGATCTTGCCGCGGGCACGTCCACGGGCGGAATGACCAACAAAAGATACGGCCGTGTCGGCGATGCTCCGATAATCGGTGCAGGTACTTACGCCGGCAGTATGTGTGCCGTCTCTGCGACCGGTTGGGGCGAGTTCTTTATCAGGCTCGGCGTGGCCCGCGACGTCTGCTCGCTGATGGAGTATCAGGCCGTAACGGTCCAGGTCGCCGCGGATCGCGTCATCAAGACCAAACTGCAAACCCTGGGCGGCGACGGCGGCATCGTCGCAATGGACAGGAACGGGAACATGGGCATTTCGTTCAATTCCGAGGGACTTTATCGGGCGTACATTGGAATGGACGGTAAGCCCGTGATCGAGATCTACTGATGTTAACTGCTGAGATCATTGCCATCGGTTCCGAGCTTCTCACGCCGGACAAGACCGATACCAACAGCCTCTGGCTCACCGAAAAGCTCAATGACATCGGTATCGACGTCAAGCTCAAGACGATCGTAGGTGACGACGGCGCGCGGCTTGAGGAGACGGTCAGGGACGCACTTCGGCGTTCGGACCTCGTTATTACAACGGGCGGCCTCGGGCCGACAGAAGATGATATTACACGTGTCTTCACAGCTAATGCGGTCGGCAGGGAATTGGTCTATCACGACGAGATCGAGGAGCACCTTCGTGAGCGGTTTCGCTCGTGGGGCCGCGAGATGCCTGAGATCAACAAGCGTCAGGCGTATGTGATCGACGGCGCTGAGATATTGCCCAATCCAAACGGCTCCGCCGTCGGCATGTATCTCGAGCCGGACGGCAAGATCCTGGCGATACTGCCCGGGCCGCCGCGAGAGAACCAGCCGATGTTCTCAAACCTTGTACTCCCAAAGCTGAAGGCACTGGCAGGCGAGATCTACGTTCGGCGGCGAATGATCAAGGTATCGGGCAAGGGCGAGTCGGCTGTTGACGAGATCGCTGCCCCGATCTACAGGTCGTATCCCGACGTCGAGACGTCGATACTCTTTAACAAAAGCGAGGTCGAGATCCACATCACGGCTCGTTCTGACAACGCCGAAACCGCCCAGGCGACGGCCGACAAACTTGCCGATGAGCTTGCCGCCGCGCTCGGAAGCGCCGTCTTTTCGACCCATGGCGAATCGATGGAAGAGGTCGTCGGCAAGCGGCTCAAGGAACTTGGCCAAACCGTCGCGACGGCCGAGAGCTGCACGGGCGGCCTTGTCGCGATGCGCCTGACCGAGGTGGCGGGCTCGTCCGCCTACTTTATCGAGAGCGCTGTCACGTACTCAAACGAGGCAAAGGTCAGGGCACTCGGCGTCGATCCCGAGATCCTGAGAGTGCACGGGGCCGTCAGCGCTGAATGTGCCGAGGCAATGGCCTCCGGTATCAGGGAACGGGCGGCGACTGATCACGCGGTTTCTCTGACGGGGATCGCCGGGCCCGACGGCGGCAGCGAAGAAAAGCCCGTTGGCACCGTATTTATAGGCTACGCAGGGCCGCGCGGCGTCAAGTCGCTCAAGATCGTGCTGCCGGGCGACCGTTATCTAGTACGCTGGCGTTCGAGCCAGGCGGCGCTCGACTATCTGCGTCGCCAATTGCGATAGACGCCCGACAACGCAGAAACGCACGTTAAGGTTGATTTTTTTCCGCATAAAACCGACAATCAGGTAATTATTTCGTGGGGTTTCTGCATCCAAAAATTTGAAACTTTGCGAGCATAGGTTCGTGTAACCATTCGGCTAACGAGTGATCAGCTTGTTCATTCCGGACTAACTTTAAAGTTATGAAAACAAATATCCGCGTTCGCTTTTTGATCAGTTCTGTACTTCTTCTTTCGTTGATGTCGCCGATCGTGGCCCTGGCAGCCGGTGACGACAAAAAGAACTTCAAGGAAGGGATGAAGCACGAGGCTGCCGAGGTTTGGGACAAGGCCGTCGAGGCGTTCGCACTCGCGGTTGCCGAAAACCCCAAGAATCCTGAGTACAGGCTTCACCTCGCCCGGGCCCTCTTTAATGCGTCGCAGATGTACATGAAGAAGGGCACCGCGGCCGCTAAAGAGAAGGATTACGAGAGCGGTTACCTGGCATTCAGGCGGGCGTACGCTTTCGATCCGACCAACGAACTTGCAAAGTCGGAAATGGAGCGAATGGTCAGGCTTCAAAAGGAAGTCCTCGAGGCGGGCAGCGGCGGCGGAAAAGATCAGACCAACAAGGTGAAGCTTGTACCGACCGGTTACACAGCGCCGGCGGCGGCAGCTGTTCCGGTGCAAATACCGCAAAAGCTTGAGAAGATGCGCGACATCCCGTTCCCGTCGGGCGTCGATCTGCAGTTCATAATTAAGGAACTTGCCAAGGACCTTGACCTCAACGTGCTTTTCGACGTTGAGTCGTTCCGTACTCCGCAACGCAAGACCTACATCGACCTTAAGAACGTGACTGCGGCACGTGCTCTCGATTACATCTTTTTGCAGGAAGGACTTTTCTTTCAAAAGGTCGGCCCAAGGACGATACTCGTTGCTACTCAGGCACAGCGGACCAAGTTTCAGCAGTTGGTGCTGAGGACCTTTTACCTGGCTAATGCTGCACCAAAAGATATCGTAAAGGTCGTCCAGACGGCGATCCCGCCGCAGCCGGGCCGCAGCCAGACGATCGTCCTCACTGACGAGGCGACCAATAGCGTCACGATTCGCGATACTGAGGAGAATATTCGCCTGATCGGCAAGCTGATCTCTTCGCTCGATAAGGACCGTGCAGAGGTCGTGATGGATGTCGCGATCTATGAGGTGAACAAGAGCGACCTGCTCCAACTCGGCAATCAGATCGGTACGCAATCCCAATTGAACAATTTGGGCGGTTCGTCTCAGGGAGCGGTCGGTATTGGCGATAAGCTTTTGAATACGATCGCGGGCGGTGCGGCGGCCACGACCCTGCCTACCGCGATCGCGACCGGTATCATCATTCCGTCGATGACGCTCAACGCGTTCCAGAGCAAGAACGATACAAAGCTGATCGCCTCGACGCAGATACACGCTTTCAATAACGAAGATTCTTCGGCTCGTATCGGCCAACGTGTACCTGTGCAGAGTGCACAGTTCGTCGGCCTCGGCAACACGGGTAACGTCGGCGGCAATAACGGCGTCGTATCAAACGTCATCAACTACGAACAGGTCGGCCTTACGCTGAAATTTAAGCCGCTCGTATTCCCCAATCAGGATGTGCAGGTGGCAATGGAGATCGAATCGAAGGACGTCGCCGGAGCTTCGACCCTGACCCCGACATTTACAGAAAGAACGATCAAGGGAACGGCCCGCGTCCAGAACAACAAGACGCTTCTTCTGGCGAGCGTCGCACAGGGCGTCGAGACGAAGGGCAAACAGGGATTGCCGCTGCTCGGATTGATCCCGGTCATCGGACGATTGTTCACAGCACCGACGCGTGACAATCGCCAGGTCGATATAGTCATCGCGGTCACGCCGCGAGTCATCCGTGCTCCGAACATCCTTCCCGACGACGAGATCGAACGTCCGACGGGCAGCCTCGGCATCCCGACCAACAGCAACCTCGAAGCAATGATACTTGAGGAAGAGCGTGAGGAACTGATCGCCGCCGCCCGTAAGCTGGGCAATACCGCGAGCGTTCAGCTGCCGGACAAGGCTCAGGATGCTCCTGAGTACGTCAGGGCCGATGCAAGTGCGGCCGAGCCAAAGACGGCGACTGCCGCCAATGTCGAGACTGCGACCGTTAAGGAGCCCGAGACAGCGGCACCGATGTTCAAGCCGATCGACAGCAGTGTCAGGACGCTTCAGTTGAATCAGACCTCCGACACGTCGATGACGGCAAAGCCTGCCGACGTTAAGGCCAGCGATACCAATCCGGCCGGATCGCAGCCGGCGGGCGAGGCTTCGCCGATGCCGTCGGTACAGGTCGCGATGACGGCTGAAATGCCCGAACTCAAGGCCGGCGAGCGTACCAGGATACCGGTGTTGATCACTGGCGACGGTAAGTTCAATTCTGCGGTCCTCGGATTGAAATTCGACGCGAAAAGGGTCGCGGTCCGATCAGTCTCTTTCGGCAGTGCGTTTGGCATCGCCGCGAATACGGCTGCCACGCCGTTCATCAATCAGAACGGTAAGATGTATGTGTCGCTGACGACCAAGGACGGCTCTGAGATCGCTGCGTCGGGGACGCTCGCGTTCATCGAGGTCGAGGCACTGACGGCCGGTAAGATCGAGATCGCATTCGACCGCGATGTGCTGAATTTCCTGGCGGCTGACGGCAAGAATCTCGGCATCAAATTCGAATAGGAGATCATGAAGCTTCGCGGCAACATCATCCGGTCCGGCGAGAGCGGGTACAGCCTGCTCGAGCTGGTCGCCACGCTTGGCGTGCTCGCCGTGCTCGTCATGGGCACGATACCGCTCGCCCAGAATGGTGTAAAGCGTCAAAAGGAGACTCGACTTCGCGACGCATTGCGGATGATGCGATCTGCGATAGACGAATTCAAACGCGACACCTACGGGGCATGCCCGCAGGGAGCGATACAATCGTCAAATCCTACATTGCCTAATCAGGGGGCCAATGCCCCGGCAGATCCCCGCAGCCGCGTGGTGATCGACGACTGTACGATATTCGACTCAGACAATCTCGACAGGTATCCGCCGTCGCTGGATACGCTCGTTGACGGCGTTAGGGTAAAGGCACGAGGAATGAACATGACGGCGGGCAGCGGGCTTCGCGACGGCTCAAAACAGGCGACCGAGCTTCTCGAAGAAAAAGAGATCATCAAGGTCTATCTGCGCGAGATACCTGTCGACCCGATGACCGGCGAAAAGGATTGGAAGATCCGCTCGTCGTACCAGTCGGCTGACTCGGACAATTGGGACGATATCAATGTCTTTGACGTCAGGTCCGCCTCTGAGGAAGAAGCCCTGAATGGAGAGAAGTATAGTGATTGGTAAATTGAGGTCACAAAAAGGCTTTTCGCTGCTCGAATTGATGATCTCGATGTTTATCATCATCATCCTCATTTCGATAGCGGTGCCGACCTATGAGCGCAGCGTCCGCCAGGCACGCGAGGTCGTCCTAAAGGAAAATATGTTTCAGATGCGGCGGGCTATCGATCAGTTTCGAGCGGACAAGGGCAAGCTGCCGCAGTCGGTCGAGGACCTCGTGACCGAAAAGTACCTTCGCGAAAAGCCCATCGACCCGATCCTCGAAAAGGCCGAGTGGAACGAGATCCAGGGCGAAGATTCCAACTCTCCTGACGGCGAGACCGGCATGGTCGACGTCAAGAGCCTCGCCGAGGGCGAAGATTCACAGGGCGTCGCATTCAGCGAGTATTGACGGTTCCGCAGTTAAGTATGTTTTCTTCTATAACTCAGCCAAATTATCCCAACGCAGCTCTAGGTATCGAGGCAGGCAGCCTTTCGGCGGTAGCCCTGTCGGGCGGACGGCGGCAGTACACTGTCAAACAGGCCGCCGTGATAGAGCTTGCACCGGGTGTTTTGGCACCTAGCTTCACCGAGCCGAATATCGCGAATCATCCCGAGTTTGCCGCCAGTCTCCGCGAGGTTGCAGAGGTCTCGGGCATGCTCGGCCAGAAGCGTTGGTCGGTCGCACTGCCGAGTGCGACGGCCCGCACCGCGATACTCGCCCTCGAGAGCGAACCGTCATCGGCGAAAGAAGCTGAGGAAGTGCTCGACTGGAAGGCCGAGCAGAGCTTTGGCGTCCCGGCGATGCATCTGCGGATCGCCCGGCAAAAGATCTCGCCGGACAAGGACGGACGTTCGCGCTACTTTGCCACCGCCATCAAATTAGAGGTCATTGACGAGTACGAGACGCACTTCGAATCGATGGGATGGAAGGCAGGTCTTATCCTGCCCCGAGCCGTCGGCGAGGCAAGCTGGCTCATGGGACGCGGCGAACAGGGCGACTCTCTGCTGATCAGCGGCAATGAGGACGGCTTTACCGCGTTGCTGCTTCGCGGCTCTGAGCCGGCCGTTGTTCGCTCGGTCACATGCCGGGCAAGCGAGGTCGATGACGAGATCTACCGCCTTGTAATGTTCTACAACGACCGTTTTGGCGGCCCCGCGACCGGCGGCATCCTCGAACGCCTGCTCGTCGTCGGCAGAGACCTCATTCCCTCAAAAGTTCAGACCATCGCGTCGGAAGCCCTCGGCGGTAACATCCGCGTCCTCTCGCAGGACGAGATCGGCCTCAACCTCCCGGGCGGAGGCTTTAGCTTCGACGACCTCGCCGCCCCGGCGGGCCTCGCGGCCCTGGGTGCGTAGGTGTGGTGAGAGGACAGCTTAGAGATAGGCCCCCGCGGGGTCTTTTTTCGTTTATTGCCTTTCTCAGGCTTGCGCCGTGAAACAATTTCGTCGAAACTACCGTAAAACATACGCAACCAATGACGGCTGACGCGATATCTCTAGATGCCCTTAAAACACTCACCGACGGCGAGTTGATCGTTTCTGCGGTCGGCGGCCGCGTGGATGGTTTTGAGGAGCTTGTCCGAAGGTATCAGCGGCCGATCACGAGCTATGTTTTTCGCATGCTCGGTGACTACGAATCTTCGCTCGACGTCACACAGGAAGTCTTTATCAAGGTCTATAATTCGCTTGGCAAATACAGCGCCGAGTACAAATTCTCGACCTGGCTTTACCGCATCGCCCACAATGCGGCGGTAGATCACCTTCGCCGTAATTCCGTGACGCCGCAGAGCCTCGAGGCCGAGAATGCCGACGGGACGTTCCAGATCCAGATCGAGAGCCGCGCCGCGTCGCCCGAACGGGACCGCGAACGCAGCGAATGGCGTACCGAGATCGATGCGGTTGTTCGATGCCTGCCGCCGGCATACCGCGACCTGATCCTGCTCAGGCATTCGCGCGATCTGAGTTACGACGAGATCGCCGAGGTTACCGGCCTGCCGCTTGGTACGGTCAAGAATCGCCTTTTCCGTGCACGCGAGATGATGCGAGAGATGTTCATAGAGCGAGGCTTTACGGGAGTTTGACCTATGTACAACATGCAGCCAATGCCGCCGTCATCGTTGCAGACGCCGGATGAACGCCAGATGGGGATGTTTCTCCACTTGTCCCAGTTGGCGAGCCTTGTAGTCCCGATCGCGGGCCTGATCCTGCCGATCGTGCTCTGGCAGACGCAAAAGGACAAGATGCCGGCGATCGACGCCCACGGCAAAATGGTCGTCAATTGGATGATCTCCTGCCTAATTTATGCGGGCGTAAGTGTCCTGCTGATGTTCGTGCTGATCGGGTTTTTGACGATCTTTGCGGTAGCGATCATGGGTATCGTTTTCCCGATCATCGGCGCGGTCAAGGCGAATAACGGCGAGCTCTGGGAGTATCCCGTGACGATCAAGTTTTTGAAGTAGGATGAGACAAGCGCCTCAAATTCAAGTATTTACGTGTCCTGTGGACGAGATCTCGGCGTATATCGACGGGGAACTCGGCGCGGCGCGCGAGCTTGAGCTTGAGATGCACTTTGCCGGCTGCCGGGCGTGTGCCGACGAGCTGAATCTGCAAAAACAGTTCCTGCTCGGGCTCAACAGTTCGCTCAAGAGCGAGAATGAGATCGAACTGCCCGCAGATTTTACAAAGCATATCGTGGCAAACGCCGAAAGTACGGTCGCCGGCCTTCGCCGTCCGCGCGAGCTTTATAATGCGGCTTTTATCTGTGCCGCGTTGTTCCTGTTTGTGCTGTTCGGCCTCGGAGCCGATGCGGGCCGCGTTTGGTACGGTATCTCGGCCGGTTTTGACCAGGCCGCGGCTGTCGGCAGTTTCTTTGGCCATTTTGTGTATTCGTTCCTGGTCGGCCTCGCGATCATTATGCGTTCGCTTGCCTCGCAGGTGACCGTTGACGGGATCGCCGCAATGACCCTTTTTGTGGTCGCGACAGGTTTTGTGACGCTCTTATCTCACAAGGTCCTGCGCATCCGCCGTGTATAGTTACCCCGCCGACGTGAAGTACTTCGATAAGATCGGAACGCGAGCACTCTGGACCGCTTTGGCCCGGGGTTTGGCCATTCTGCTCACACTTCCCGTTATCGGCTTTGCGATCAACGCGAGCCCCGAGATCACTACGTCCGAGGACCAGACAACGGTCATCGTAAACGACGCACCCGAGCAGGAAGTTTACGCGTTCGGAAAATCGGTCGTTGTAAATAAACATGCAAAAGGGGTGCTCGCCGTGGGCGGGGACGTGATCGTCGAGGGCCGCATAGAGGGCGATGTAGCGACCGTCGGCGGGAATATCATCCAAAAAAAGGACGCCTATATCGGCGGCGATGTTATCGTTTTTGGCGGCAAATACAAGCCCGAGAGCGAGACGCCGCTTCGTGCCCCGAATAAAGAGACGGTGATGTTCGGCGTCTTTGAGGAAGAACTGCGTGAGTTCGGACAGAACCCGACGGCGGCCTTTTCGCCGACGCTCTCTGTGGGATTTGTGGCCCAACGGCTCGTTCTGGCGCTCTTTTGGTTTGTTATCTCACTCGTAATGACGACCATCGCTCCCGGTGCCGTCAGTCGCGCGGTCGCACGCATCAATCTCTCGATGCTCAAGGTGTGTGCGCTCGGGGCGGCGACTTTTATCCTGATAGTCGGCTTTATGATCGGCGGTGCGATCACATTGCCCAATTACCTGAGTGCGACGCTGGCCCTTATGGGCATTCTGCTACTCGTGCTCGGCTATGTTTTCGGCCGCGTGGCGTTGCAGGTCAGCCTCGGCAAGGCGGTGCAAAAGCACTTCCTCTCCGGCAATGACCGCTCTGAAACGCTCGCTATCCTGATCGGCGTCCTTGCGTGGACGCTGCTGCTCTCACTCCCGTATGTGTGGGTGATCGCCCTTTTTTCGGTATTCACGGTCGGCATCGGCCTTGTGGTCACCGGAAGGGCCGTTCCTAAGTGGCAAAACCCGTAAGGGGAATGCTTGCAGATTTTTACATTTCTTTACAAATAGCCCCGAACCTTACTGATAGTATTAACGTCATAGTATTTGATACACGTAGGTTTGCTTTGAATTCGGGTGTATCAAATCAGGACAAGCAGGAATTTTATATGTTGCAGAACGCAATTATCAGCTTTCTCTTACTTTTGTTCGCAGGTGTATTTTCTTTCATCTTCGGACAGGCGACCGCTGTCAAGCCGACGGTGGTTGTCGGCGATCTTGTAACGATCGGCGACAAGAAATTAACAGTAAATTCAAAGACCGGCCCGGTCGAGATCGTTACGACCGATGCCACAGCATACAAGAAGGTCTCTGTCGAAAATCCGAGCCTGAGCACGGCGACCGCCGGTGTTGCTAAGGACATGGTCGTCGGCGATCGGCTTACCGTATCGGCATTGCCGAGTGCGGACGGCAAGATACTTACAGCCCGAACGGTCTATTTCCTCACTAAGGCCGAGATCGACGCCAAGAATGCAAAAGAAGCCGAGGCGTGGCGATTCAGGGGCATTACCGGCAAAGTACTGTCGGTCAACGCTCAGACCAACCAGATCGTGATGGAAACGCGGACCCTGATGGGCAGCACAAATGTGACTGTGACGCCCAAGGAAAATGCGAAGTTCATGCGTTACGCCCCCGACTCGGTCCGCTTCGATGAGGCACTCGCGAGTTCGCTCGCCGAGACCAAGGCCGGCGACATGATCCGTGCTTTGGGTGATAAGAGCGTTGACGGGACGAGTTTTGCCGCTGAGCAGATCATCGCAGGCTCATTCCAGACGATCGCGGGCAAGGTAAAATCGGTCGATGTAGAAAAGAACGAGATCGTCATCCACGACGAGCAGTCCAAGAAGGACCTGGTCGTGGTTGTCGGCGAACAGTCTATCCTAAAGAAATTTCCGGCCGAACAGGCCGAGCAGCTTGCACGCTTTCAAATGATGGGAGCCGGCGGCGGCATGGGCGGTGCACGCCCGGTCGGCGGCGGTGCTCGTCCTCAGGGCGGACCTCCTGCAGGCGGTCAGCCTACAGGGCAGGGCCAGCCCGGCGGGCAGGGACGCCCGATGATGGGCGGCCCGCGTGGCGGTGCTGCAGGCGGTGTTGACGATATGTTTGACAGGCTGCCGGCCATCACGGCTGCTGAGCTCAAGGCGGGCGATATGATCGCCATCTCGAGCACCAAGAATGGAGTTACTACGAGGATCAAGGCGATCAAGCTGATCGCGGGCGTGGAGCCATTCCTCAGGCTGGCACAGGCGAGCAGCCAGGCCGGCGGACGTCGCGGACAGGGCGGCGTTGACGGCGGATTTAGCATTCCGGGACTCGATCCCTAAGGTTGGAAGGCTACAGGGCGTAGATATCGGCACGCCCCTTTTTTTTGAAGGTCATTATCATGAAACTTATACGAGCAGTATTATTTATCGCACTTCTATCAGCTATCTCGGCGGGCTCGGCTTTGGCGCAAGGCGTCGGAAGCATCGCCGGACAGGTAACGGACGTAAACGGGGCAGTCATTCCCGGTGCGACCGTCACCGCAGTTGCCGCCGACGGGAAGCAAAAGCAGTCCATTTCGAATGCCAAGGGTGAGTATTCGATAACAGGCCTCGCTCCCGGCAAGTACACGGTCAAGGGCATCGCGCCTAAATTCGCTCTCTACGAAAATACCGAGGTGCAGATCGCGGCGGGTGAGAAGAATGAACTCATCGTCGTGTTAAGCGTCGCCGGTGTCGAGGAGAACGTCGATGTCTCGCTCAACGAGCAGGTATCGACCGACGCGGATGCAAATAAGGACGCGACCGTTCTAAAGGACAAGGACCTCGAAGCCCTGCCGGACGATCCGGATGAGCTTGCCGCGGCCCTGCAGGCACTCGCCGGTGCGGCCGCAGGCCCTAACGGCGGCCAGATCTACATCGACGGCTTTACCGGCGGCCAATTGCCGTCCAAAGAGTCGATCCGCGAGATCCGCATCAACAGCAACCCTTTCTCGGCCGAATACGACCGTATTGGATTTGGCCGTATCGAGATCTTGACTCGGCCCGGTTCGGACAAGTTCCGCGGTAACGTGAACGGCAGCTTTAACGACGAGAGCCTCAATTCGCGCAACCCGTTTGCCTTGAACCGTGCTCCGACGCAGGCACGCAACTTCGGCGGCAATCTCTCGGGCCCGATCAAAAAGGGCAAGTCGTCCTTCTTTATCGACGTTAATAACCGTCAGAACGACAACAACGCGATCATCAACGCTCAGATCCTTGACGGCAACTTTAACATCGTTCCGTTCAGGCAGGACGTTACACAGCCGACGCGTCGCTTCTCGATAAGCCCGAGGTTCGATCTTGCCCTCAACGATAAGAACACGCTTGTTTTCCGGTACAACTACGGCCGCAACACCAACAAGAATCAGGGTATCGGCGATACGTCGCTGCCGTCGAGAGCGTTTGAGTCGACCGGCCGCGAGCATGAGTTTCGCGTTACCGAGACCATGATCATAAACGCGAAGACGGTCAATGAGACGCGTTTTGAGTGGTCAGATAATAACAACGAGCAGAACGGCGATAACTCGATACCATCGATAAGCGTATCGTCGGCCTTTACGGGCGGCGGAGCCTCGATCGGAAGAAGCTTTAACCGGAACAAGGTGCTTGAGCTAAATAACTTTACGAGCACGTCGTTTGGCAAGAATTCGCAGTTCTCATTCAAGTTTGGCGGTAAATACCGCTGGGTAGATGTCATCAACCGCTCGGAAAATAACTACGCGGGAACATACTCGTTCCCGGGCTTTTTCGGCACGGACGCCTGCGACATCGACAACGATCTTGTCGTCTCGTCGATCGAGCAGTATCGCTGTAAGCTGACCGGTGCCGTCGGTGCAAGGTACAATCCGACACAATTCTCGCTTACGACGGGCAACCCCGAGATCGGGGTCAAGCAGACCGAGATCGGACTGTTTGCCACTAACGACTGGAAGATCTCGCCGGCCCTGCTCCTTAGCTTCGGCCTGCGTTACGAAAATCAGTCGAATATAAACAGCAATATGAACTTTGCTCCCCGCTTCGGATTCGCGTGGTCGCCCGGAGCCGGCGGAGCACGTGCTCCGAAGATGGTATTCCGCGGCGGAGCAGGCGTCTTCTACGAGCGGTTTGGCCAGAACAACACGCTCCAGGCACTTCGTAATAACGGCATCAATCAGCTCAACTTGCTGGTAAGCGCTAACGATCCCGACCCGGCCCGCCGGGCGATCGCTATCGCCCTTTTGGCACAGCCGGTATTTACTTCTACGGGCGTGACAAATTCGCTGACAGCAGCTCAGATCCTGGCTGCGCTTCCACAGTCGGCAAGCTCGATCCGGACGGTCGCCGATGACCTGCAGGCACCTTACACGATGCAGGCAGCGATCTCGATGGAACGCAGCTTCTCGAGCAAGTACACGCTGGCTACGACATTCGTTACTTCGCGTACCTTGCACACGATCCGTACCCGCAACGTGAATGCCCCGATATGTCCTGCCGTTGGTAGCTGTGCGGGTGCTCTTCGCCCGATACAGTCGCAGGGCAACATTAACGCTTACGAGTCGAGCGGTGTGGTCAATTCGAATCGTATCAACGTGAATTTCCGTGCGAATATCAGCCCGAAGTACTCGATCTCTACCAACTACAGCCTCGGTTTCTCAAACGGTGACGACGATACTCCAGCCTATTCGTATGACCTCGCCGGTGAATACGGACGGGCTCGCAACGATATTCGCCAAACCTTAACGATCGTCGGTAACGTTACTCTGCCGTGGGGCGTCAGCATGAACCCGTTCATCACGATGAGGACGGGCAATCCATTCAACATCACGCGGGGCGTTGATTCGAACGGCGACGGGTACGTTTTCGAGCGGCCGACCTTTGGGGAGTTGCAGACCCGCTGTAATGAACTCGGGCTGACGGCGTCCTATTGCGATATCGGCAGCAACAGCCTGACGTCGATCGTTCCGCGAAACTGGGGCGAGGGGCCGGGAAGCGTTACGGTAAATCTCAGCATGCGTAAGAACTTTGGCTTTGGCAAGACGGCGGCGCAGCGTGCCGGGAACGCAGGGGCCCAGGGCGGCGGCCCGGGCGGCGGCGGAATGGGCCAGATGGTAATGATGGGCGGCGGTGGCGGCGGCGGCATGATGCGTGGCGGCCCCGGCGGAGGCGGTGGTTTTGGCGGCGGCGATGGCCGCAAGCCGTACAACCTGAGCGTCGGTATCAATGTCAATAACCTGTTCAATATCGTTAATCTGAATACCCCGACGGGCAGCCTAAGTTCGAGCCGTTTCGGCCAGTCCACCTCGACGGGCGGCGGATTTGGCGGATTTGGCGGATTCGGCGGCGGAAGCGGCCCGAACCGCAGGATCGAACTCAATATGCGGTTTAGCTGGTAATAGAAAACCGCACTTCTTTAAATCCAAATCTGAGGCGAATGCGTATTACACTTCGCCTCATTTTTGTTTGTATAATACTCGGGATCAGTAATTGAACGATATGAAAAGAATTACCGCCGTTATCGCTTTAGCATTCCTTCTCTCGTTCTCAGCCGGTGCACAGACGGGCCCTGAAGCTAAGCAGCCGGTTGCGGACAAACCGGCCGCTGCGAATGCACCGCTCGATCTAGCAAAGGCCGCTCTCGCGGCCCACGGCGGCGACAAACTCAAAAAGATCCGCTCGCTCGTAATGAAAGGCTCGGTCGATATGAATGTGATGGGACAGTCGATGCCGGGAGCATTTTCCACCGCGTTCAGCGGCGAGAAGTACTATTTTGAGATCAACAGCGTCGCTCAGCAGCTAAAGCAGGTGTACGACGGGCGCGAGACCTTTTCATCGATACAGGGATTCTCACTCCCGCCGGTTACGACGGTCGGTTTTCCGATCCTGGCTCGTGTCGGTGACAGCGGCTTTACGGTCTCGGCCCTGCCTGAGACAGCGAAGAAGAAAAAGGGGTTTCGTATCACCGCTCCCGACGGGTTTCATACGGATTTCTTTGTTGATGAAAAGACAGGAATGGTAAAGGGGTACGAGTCGGCATTCGAGGTGGGCGGCCGTGTCATCACCACGTCTGCCGATATCGATGAGACCCAAACCGTCGAGGGCGTTATAATTCCGAAAAAGTATTCGCAGCGATTCGACCTCGGGCAGCTCGTCGCCTATGCGAATTTCAAAGCAAAAGAGATATTGGTGAACTCAGCGATCGAAGACTCGGCATTTACCCTGCCGAAATAGTCCGAACTCATTTCGCGAACCGGCTGTTCTTCCACCAGTCGATCGTACGGCGGAGGCCTTCTTCGAGGTCGACCAGCCGTTCGTAACCAAGGAACTCGACGGCGAGGCTATTATCGGCCTGCGAGTCGCGGACGTCGCCCGCTCGCGGCGGCTGGTAATCGGCCTCGACGTCTTCCCGGCCGGTTATTTTCTTTAGCACATTGAGAAGTTCATTCAGCGTGATGCGTTCGCCGTTGGCAACATTCATTGTTTCGCCGATGCCCATCGTTGCCTGAGCGGCCTTGATATTGGCGTCGACGACGTTATCTACGTATGTGAAGTCGCGCGAGTGCTCGCCGTCGCCGAATATGACCGGTGTCTCGCCCTTCATCAGCGCATCGATGAACCGCGAGATAACGCCAGAGTACATTGATGACGGATTCTGTCTAGGCCCGAAAACGTTGAAATACCTGAGCGAGAAGGTTTCCAGGCCGTAAACGCTGTTGAATGCACGGCAATAGAGCTCGCCGGTGAGCTTTGCTGCGGCGTATGGCGAGAGCGGGTCGGCACGCATTGTCTCTACCTTAGGCAATGTTGGCTGATTGCCGTATGCCGAACTCGACGCGGCATATATAAATCGACGGACACCGGCTTCCTTTGCCTTGAGCAGCAGGCTGAACGTCCCGTCGACGCAGATGCGGTGAGTTTCCGCAGGATCCTCGACCGACCTGGGAACGCTCGGCAATGCCGCCTCGTGAAAGACCACATCTACACCCGCGACCGCGGCTGCGACCGTTGCCGGATCGGTAATATCTCCCTCGATGAATTCAAAATCACCGTCGATCTCGTCGAGGTTTTCGCGAAAACCTGTCGCGAAATTATCGATGATACGTACCTTTGCCCCCTGGCGGATCAAACCGTCAGCAAGGTTGGAGCCGATGAATCCGGCGCCTCCCGTCACGAGATGTGTTGGAGTTGTTGCCATAGTCAGGACCACCAGCGGCAGCGGGTGGCTTAACTCCCAATTAAATGCCGAAAGTCCACCTTTTTCAGATATTTGAGCAAAAACCGCCCACTCCCGCAGGCGGTTCTTACATTAACGTCCAACTCCAACGTACTCAAATCCCATTTCACGCATGTCCGCCGGCTCATAGATGTTCCTGAGATCGGCGATCTTTGGTGAATTTAGCAGTTCCTTGACCTTTTCCATATCGAGAGCCCGGAACTGATTCCATTCGGTCACAATGACGAGAGCGTCGGCACCGGCGATGGCGTCATATTCGTCTGTAGCGTAGTCGATGCCCGAGATGTAGTGCCTTGCCTCATCCATCGCCACCGGATCGTATGCCTTCACCGAGGCTCCGCGCCTGATCATCTCGCCGACTATCTCGATCGCGGGCGACTCTCGCATATCGTCGGTCTCCGGCTTGAATGAAAGGCCGAGGAGCCCGATCTTTTTACCGTCGAGAGATCCGACGAGTTTCTCGATCTTTGGGATCATTGCGTCACGCTGACGGTCGTTTGCCTCGATGACCGCGTCGACGATACGCGTCTCGACACCGAAGGCATCGGCGACTGTCGTGAGGGCACGCGTGTCCTTAGGAAAGCACGACCCGCCGTACCCCGGCCCGGGATGCAGGAACTTGCGGCCTATGCGGTTGTCCATTCCCATACCGCGGGCGACGTCGTGAACGTCGCAGCCGATCGCGTCGCAGAGATTTGCGATCTCGTTAATAAATGTGATCTTTGTAGCTAGAAATGCGTTCGCCGCGTACTTGATCAACTCAGCGGCCTCGAGCGAGGTGATGACGATCGGTGTCTCGATCAGGTATAGGGGACGATAAAGCTCCTTCATCACGTCGATCGCACGAGACTCGTTCGAGCCGATAACGACACGGTCGGGACGCATAAAATCTTCGATAGCCGCACCCTCGCGCAGGAACTCGGGGTTTGACGCGACGCCAAACTCGGTCTGGAACTTTAGATTCTCGGAAACGAATTCGCGGAGCCACTTTCCCGTACCAACAGGAACTGTCGATTTGGTGACCAGTACCTTGTAGCCGTTCATTGCACCTGCAACGTCCTTAGCGGCCTGCTGATAGTAGCTCATGTCGGGCGAGCCGTCTTCCTTTGGCGGCGTGCCCACAGCCAGGAAAACGACCTGTGCCTGTTCGACGGCCTCAGTGATGCTCGTTGTGAAGTGGAGACGGCCGGCGGCGGAGTTCTTCTCGACGATCTTGTCGAGGCCCGGCTCATATATCGGGATGATGCCGTTGTTTAATTTATTGACCTTTTCAACATCGACGTCGACACAAGTAACATCGACGCCAAACTCAGCGAAACACGCACCGGTGACCAATCCAACGTAACCGGTGCCAATAACTGCGATATGCATAACTTAAAAGAGTAAATATTTGAATTAGCGAACAAATCAATAGAATAACAGGCAAAAGGATGCGGGTCACGCCGTAACATGACCCGCAAACCTCGGAATTGATTTTTGTAGATTAACGAACCGGGCTGACTACCACGCCGCCGCCGCCAAAATCGTTGTCGTCACCCTTCGTGCCGAAGTAGATACCCGCACCAGCAGCACCCGCCGCTAGGAGGATCAGCCACGGCCAGTTGCCCACTGCCGGGCCGGGTGCCGAGTTAGGACGCAGACACGGCTTGCAGCCTGTCTGAACGAGATTGCCTGCGGTTGCAGTCGTACCGGCAGCTACCTGCTTGTCCGACGAACCTTCGCGCATCGTAACGACACCGGCTGAGGTGTCAACGTGCGAGTGCGAGCACTCTGCCTCGACGAGGAAATTGTCTGCCTGTCCTGCATCAGCGATAAAGGTCGCATGCTTGGTCGTCACGGTAGCAGCGACACCGGCTGCATTCGAGACGCGAGCCTTACCCTCGGACATAACAGCGATGATGCTCGTATCAGAGAAGGTGAGGGTGACGCTTGAATTCGCGAGAAGTTCGACGCGGCCCGTTTTACCGAGGCTGATCGTCGCCGACGAGTTGTCACCGGTTGCGATCACCGCACCCGAGCGGACCGTGGAACTCGAAACCGCAGGCTGGCCATTTACTGTGACCTGGCCCGAAACGGTAAGTTCACCGGACACGTCTTTCGGCAGTGCGAAAGCAACCATCGAGTAAACCGACCACACCGCGACCAGCGTCATAGCGGTTACAGACTTGCGTAAAATATTTTTGCCGAGCATTGAGTTAATCTCCTCCTGAATCAATCCTTTGAAAGTGAAATAATAATACCTTTGAAATCGGTAAAAAACAACTAGCGAACGGGGCTGATCGAGCCGCCCGAATTATTGCCATTGTCATTGTTATCGGCGATGATGACCGCAGTTGTTGCTGCAATAACACCTCCGGCAATGACCAGAGCCCAAATGCTGACCGCACCAATAATAGGCAAAACAACCTTTCCAGCTGTTTTGGTCTGCTGAGCGGACGCTCCCGTAACGGCATCAACGCTCTCCCCAGCGGAAACGGAAAGGGAATCTCCAGCCAAGGTCTTCACCGAAATTGGCTCGGCCGCATTGAGGACCGTGATATTTCCTGACGTCAGGCTTCCGCTGACGATGTTGCCGTCGCCGTCAACAACAAATGTCGTATTCGGGCTAAGTTCGATCCTACCGGCTTTGCCCAGATTGAGCACAGCCTTGACGCCCTCAGGAGTCGTGATCGTGCTTGAAGCAAAGACCGTACGGCCGCTTGTCGCGGGTTCGCCGTTAACCGTGACGACTGCGTCGGACTTTCCACCCGAAACGATGAGTTCACCAACAGGCTTGGTCGAGGTGGCCAGCGTGACCATCGAAGAAGCCGAAACGATCATGACCAATAAAGACAGAGCAAGAGCTCTCTTACCGAACTGCGTAAAGTTCATAATTTTCATGCTGTACCGCCCCAGAATTAGGTTTAAAGACCAAACCTTTCAATCTTTTACACGAATAAGAATGTGATGTCAATGAAACGAAGCGGGACTGTGCTAGTGTCGAAGATCCCTATGCCAGAGCTTAATGGTTACGACTAAGCATTGGTTTTACATTTTATAACACATTTCGGCGTCGATTGAAAGTCAAATATTAGGAAATATCGGCTCAAATCGGCGTTTGCTCGGCTTGCCGCGAAACCGTCTTTCCTATTGCACAGTTCGCCCCGAGAACCAAAAAATACACGTCGTCGGGCCTGACTGATACCTTTTTGACTCTATCTTTGCCGAAAAGGCCGATTTTTGTTCTAATTTGCTCAAAGCCCGTAAAGAATTTTGCAGGAGATAATTTGATGAAAGTAAAGATGTTATTTCTCTTGGCCATCGCGTTGATGTTGAGCGCGTGTGCTGGCGGACCAAAGGAAAAGAAGATCAAGATCGGATTCGCGATGGATACGCTCAAAGAAGAGCGTTGGCAGCGGGACAAGGACGCGTTTGAGGCTCACTGTAAGGCGATGAACGTCGATTGCGTCGTCACAGTCGCCGACAACAAGGCTGACAAGCAGGCGAATGATGTCGATAATCTCCTTACGCAGGGCGTTGACGTGCTGGTTATCGCCCCGCACGACGCCACGCAGGCCGCGTCTATGGTTGATAAGGCGAAAAAGCAGAACGTTCCGGTTATCAGTTATGACCGGTTGATAAATTCGGACAAGATCGACGCGTACATCTCTCATCAAGTGCCGGTCATCGGCCGAAAGATCGCCGAGTACGCTCTGCAAAAGGTGCCAAAGGGCAACTACGTTATGGTTTACGGATCTTCGACCGACAATAACGCGGTCATTATGAAAAAGGAGCAGCTTTCGGTGCTCCAGCCGGCGATCGACAAAAAAGACATCAAGATCGTTGCCGACAATTTCATAACAGACTGGAAACCGGAAGAAGCCCTGCGTATGGCTGAGAACGCCCTGACGCAGAACAATGACGACGTTCAGGCGTTTGTCGTATCGAATGACGGGATGGCCGGCGGCGTCATATCGGCCCTGGCGAAACGCGGACTCGCGGGCAAGGTGCTTGTCACCGGACAGGATGCAGGCCTTGAAGCCCTGCAGAATATCGCCGAGGGCAAGCAGACGATGACCATCTACAAGCCGATAATTCCGCTGGCAAACGCGGCGGTCGACGCCGCGATCAAACTTGCCAAGAAAGAGAAGCTTGACACAAAACCTTTCATGAACGATGCGATCAAGAAAGAGATCGGTGCGATCCTTCTCGAGGTGACCGCGGTCGATAAGGCAAATCTGATGGATACGGTCATTAAGGACGGCTACGCGAAATACGAGGACGTCTATAAGAACGTTCCGGAAGCCGACCGTCCAAAGAAACCGTAATTCACACGATCTCTCCCCCGGGGCCGGCAGTATTGCCGGTCCTGTAACCTATGAACGACTTCGTTTTTGCCGCTGACCTCGGCGGAACAAATCTTCGCATGGCGGCCGTTGATCGTGACGGTACTGTAAGCAATGTAACCAAATGGCCGGTACCGAAGAACGTATCGCCCGGCGAGCTTATTTCGCTGATCGCCGAAATGGCCGGGGAATGCAGCGGGCCGCTCGGGACGGGAGCAAAGCCGCTGTCGGTAGCGTTCACGGCTCCCGCTCCGGTCGCGAAGGATTTCGACGGAGTTCTAACTAAGCTCCCGAATTTGCCCTCGCTTGTCGGGATGAACCTCAAAACGGCTCTTCAGGGCCTTTTCGATCGTCCGGTCGTTATCGAGAATGATGCAACCGCCGCCGCGATCGGCGAGAATTGGATCGGGGCTTCTCGAGGCGTCGAGACATCGGTTAGCGTCACACTCGGCACAGGCATCGGCGGCGGCCTCATTATAAACGGAGAACCACACCGAGGGCCGGACGGCATCGGCGGCGAGATCGGCCACATCTGCGTTGAGCCCGAAGGCCATCCTTGCGGCTGCGGCAGCCGCGGCTGCGTCGAGCAATACGCGTCGGCTACCGCAATAGTGCGAATGGCAAACGAGGCCGGAATGGACGTGAAAACGGCGGTCGACGTGTTTGAAGCGTGGAGGGCGGGCGACGGCCATGCCGATGCGGTCTTTCGCAAAATGGCGAGATATCTCGGCATCATGCTCGCGGGGCTCGCGAATACGCTCAATCCCGAGATGATCGTTATCTGCGGCGGCGTGACCGCCGGCTGGGATGCCTTTGCAGGGCATGTGTACGATGAGATCCGCTCTCGTGCCTACCGTGCCGCCGCCGACCGTGCACCTGTTGTCCGCGGCGAATTGGGCGACAATGCCGGAATTATCGGTGCCGCAAGATCTGCCTTCCTAGCCCTCTGACCTCTTGCTCATTTTCGTTTGCTTCCTGCTAGAGGTTTGGCTATACTAGTTGTTTGCCGAGATGCGTGGAATCGTGTCAAGTGGGTTTCGCACCCACTTTTTATTTTGGGTGGCGAAAGATGGAGAGTTCCTTGATAACAGAGCGGGTGCGGGCGATCGCAGCGGAAGCGGCCGGGGCGTGCGGTGTCGAACTGGTCCATGTTGAGATCGCGGGCACAAAACGCGATTCGGTTCTGCGTGTCTATATTGATAAGGAAGGCGGCGTTACGCTTGATGATTGCGGTACGGTGTCGCAGCGAATGGAGACGGTGCTCGACGCCGAGGACCTGATCCCGTGGAAGTACGTGCTCGAGGTTTCGAGCCCGGGCATCGAACGCCAACTTTATTCGCTCGCGGATTTCGTCAAATTTGCGGGACAGTTGGCCAAGGTCAAAACGACGACCGAGATCGACGGCCAAAAGACATTTGTCGGACAGATAGTCGAGGTTGACGGCGACGACATCGTCATCGACGACCGCTCAAAGGGCCGCGTAGCGTTCAAGTACGCGGACGTTGACAAGGCAAATTTGAAGATCGATCTGGCAAAGGAATTCACCGGACGCTGATCGTAGATTTTAGTTTAGAGCGTAGAGAAGATATGACATCATCCATCGGACAGAGCATTGATGTGTTGTGCAATGAGCAGGGCCTCGACCGCGAAATGGTAATCGAGGCGATGAAGGACGCGGTCCGCGCCGCTGCTCGTAAGCAGTTTAAGGACAAGACGGGTGACAGCATACAGGTCGAGTGGAATACCGAGGACCAGGACATCGAGGTCTCGGCCGAAAAGACCGTTGTTGAGACCGTCGAGGACGAACTTACCGAACTCTCGCTCGAGGAAGCACAGGAATTGGCCGGCGACGAGGTCGAGATCGGCGATATGCTGCTGATACCGCTCGATCGCGAACTCATGGGCCGCATTGCCGCCCAGACCGCGAAGCAGATCCTTGTTCAGAAGGTCCGTGAGGCGATCCGTGAAAAGGTTTACGAGGAGTACATCGACCGCAAGGGCGAATTGATAAACGGCACCGTCAAGCGTTTTGAGCGCGGCGACATGATCGTCGATCTTGGAGGCAACCTTGAGGCGATAGTTCCGCGACGCGAGCAGTCCCGTGGCGAGATGTGGAATCAGGGCGAGCGGATCCGCGTAGTCATCGTCGATGTCTCAAAGGAACTCAAGGGCCAGCAGATCATCTGTTCGCGTGCGTCGTCTGAACTTCTAAAGCGCCTCTTCGAAATGGAAGTACCTGAGATCTACGACGAGACTGTCGTTATAAAATCGGCCGTTCGCGAACCCGGCGACCGTGCAAAGATCGCTGTCACCTCTAATGAAAAGGATGTCGATCCGGTCGGAGCCTGCGTCGGCATGAAGGGCTCTCGTGTACAGGCGATCATCAAGGAGCTTCGCGGCGAAAAGATCGACATTATCGAATGGTCGGATGAGCCTTCGGTCTTTGCTGCGAACGCGCTTTCGCCGGCCAAGGTCTCGCAGGTGCGGATCACCGATATCAATAACCGCCTTATGGAGGTAATAGTTGGTGAAGACCAGCTTAGTCTGGCGATCGGTAAAAAGGGACAGAACGTCCGCCTGGCAACACGCCTGGTCGGCTGGGAGATCAAGATCGTCAGCGAAGAACTGCTCAAGCAGGAGATCGCCAAGCAGATGGGCAAGATGATGGCGTCGGGCGAGGCAGTACCGATCACCGCTCTTGAGGGCGTAACTACTTCACAAGCTGAGACGCTTTCCGAGAAGGGGGTTTCGGACGTCGAGAGCCTTGCCGCTATGTCGATCGACGACCTGGTTGATTTCCTTGACGTCAGTATGGATGAGGCCGAGAAGATCAAATCGTCCGCCACGGCGATCGTCGCCGCGAAGAATGCTGAGGTTGCAGGCGAAGGCGAGGAGGCTGCTGAGGAAGCCGAGGCAGAGGGCGGCAATGCTGAGACTGCCGGGGAAGCACCTGAGTCTGAAGCTGTTGAGACCGAAGAATCTGAGGCCGAGGCGGCCGAAGGGACCGAGCCGGACGCGGAACCGGCTTCTGAGGCGGGGGCTGCCGACGAGGCGGATCCCGATGAAGAGAAATAGCCCGCCGACGGTAGTCTCGTCGGTTCTTTAGAGCGGTACTTTGGGCATTCGGTTAGATTGAGATCATATTAAGTATGGCGATTGGTAAGAGCATCAGAATTTACGATCTTGCACGCGAGGTCAAGCAGGACACAAAGCGCGTCATGGAAGATCTGCGGCGTGAGGGCGCGGATGTCAGTGTGGCGTCTAACTCCGTCCCGTTCGAACTCGCCGAAAAGGTTCGTAACAAATACTTTCCAAAGACCGAGGCCGCTCCGAAGCGTGCTATCAAGGTCATCAAGAAGGCCGATAAGCCGGTGGAAGAAGCCCCGGCGGCGGTCGAGGAAGTAATTGCCGAAACTCCGGCCGAGGCAGTACCTGTCGTCAAAAAGGCGGTAAAGGCCGAGGCTCCCGCCGAGCCGGCCGCCGCACCGCGTGTCAAAAAGCTTGCTCCGAAGGAAGTAGCGGAGCCGACGCCTGAGGTGCCCGAGCCAGCGGAGGTTGCAGAGCAGCCGCGTGTGACCAAGGTCCTGAAGCGTAAGGCAGAAGCCGTTGCCGAGGAGCCGGTTGCGGAAGAGGCGACGGCAGAAACTGCACCAGCCGAGACCGCCGCAGAACCCGAGGCAAAACCCGAGGCCGCACCCGCCGAGCCCGAGAGTCCTTCAGGCACCCGCATCAAGCGGATGACACTGTCGCCTGAGGCGATCAAGAAAGGCATCAAGCCTGGCGAACGCCTCGTCTCCGAGCAGCCGACACGCACCGGAACGCTTTCGCAGGACAGGCCGAAACCCGGACAATTCCGCGGTACGCCGGGCGAATCTACCGCCCCGCAAATGACCTACACGCCGCCCGCCGACAATCGCCGTCGTCCGGGCCGCGGCGGAGGCCGTAAAGGCAAGGCCGACGACAAGACCGGCAAATTTAACGAGCGTGATATAGACGCGCCGCAGAAGCGGTCTATCGAAGAGCGCATTCTCGATCAGGTCGGTAAGGTCGATAACGATCAGCTTAAGGTCGTCCGGTTGGTCGAGGGAGCGACCGTACGCGAGTTTGCCGAGGCTCTCGGCATCACACCGCGCGACATCGTGCAGCTTCTGATCAAGCGAGGCGTTTTTGCTACGCTTAACCAGCCGATCGGCGAAAAAATGGCGACCGAGATGGCGTTTGACTATGGCTTCGACCTGAGCTTTGTGCCGTTCGAGGAAATGGTCATCGAGCAGGAATTCGAAGAGCTGATCGCTGCCGATGCAGACGATATCGAGACGCCGCGTGCTCCGGTCGTGACCGTGATGGGACACGTCGACCATGGTAAAACATCGCTGCTCGACGCGATCCGCTCGGACAATGTCGCCGAGGGCGAGGCCGGCGGTATCACTCAGCACATCGGTGCTTACAGCGTATTCGTGGCAAATCCCGACAAACCCGGCGAAGAGCGCCGCGTTGTTTTCCTCGATACGCCCGGCCACGAGGCATTCACAATGATGCGTGCCCGCGGAGCCAAGGCGACGGATATCGTTATCCTCGTCGTCGCGGCTGACGACGGCGTCATGCCTCAGACGATCGAGGCGGTCGAGCACTCAAAGGCAGCCGGCGTTCCGATCATCGTGGCGATCAATAAGATCGATAAGCCTGACGCCAATCCCGACAAGGTCAAACAGGGACTCGCGGGCCTGGGCCTGCAGCCGACCGATTGGGGCGGCGATGTCGAGATGGTGCCTGTCTCCGCCAAGAAGCGTGAGAATCTGACGACCCTGCTCGAGACCGTCCTGCTTCAGGCAGACATTCTCGAACTCAAGGCGAGCCCGACTCGTCGTGCTTCAGGCGTCGTTCTCGAGGCAAAACTCGATAAGGGACGCGGTGCGGTCGCGACGGCACTCGTTCAGCAGGGAACCCTTCGTGTCGGCGATCCTTTTATCGTCGGCCAATTCTCAGGCAAGGTCAGGGCGATGTTCTCTGACCGCGGCGAGGCTGTGACAGAGGCTTTCCCGGCGACGCCGGTCGAGATCCTTGGGCTGCAGGGCGTTCCGCAGGCCGGTGACACTTTCCAGGTCGTCGCCGATGTCGAACGCGCCCAGGACATCGCTCAGCAGCGGCAAATGCACGCCCGCCAGGCAGCGATGCTCAAGACCACCAAACGTGGTATCGAGTCGCTAGGTCAGGCTGAGATCAAGGAACTTCTCGTCATCCTTAAGGCCGACGTCCAGGGTTCGGTCGAGGTGCTGCGGCAGACGCTTGAAAAGCTGTCGACCGATAAGGTCAAGGTCCGCGTGATCCGTGCCGGTGTCGGTGCCATTGCCGAATCTGATGTACTGCTCGCCTCGGCGACGCAGGCCGACAGCGCTTCGACGGCGGTCGTCATTATCGGATTTAACGTACGGCCCGAGGCCCGCGTTTCCGACATCGCACGACAAGAGGACGTCGATATTCGCCTCCACTCGATCATCTACAAGGTCGAGGAAGAGATCCGTGCCGCAATGATCGGCATGCTCGACGCCATCGAGAAGGAATCGGTGCTCGGCAAGGCCGTCGTGCAGGAGATCTTCAAGGTCTCACGTATCGGCACGATCGCCGGCTGCCGCGTTACGGACGGCGTCATCCGCCGCCAGGCGAAGGCACGGCTCATCCGTGACGGTGTCGTGGTTTGGGAGGGCGATGTCGCAGCTCTCAAGCGATTCAAGGACGATGTTAACGAGGTCAAGAACGGCTTCGAATGCGGTATCAGTCTCGTCAATTTCAACGACATCAAGGTCGATGACGAGATCGAAGCATACGTGATCGAAAAGATCGCCGCGACGGAGCTCTAGACCAGATGAGACGGCCGGAGCGCTTAGCCGAAGGTTTGAAAAATGAGATCGCCGAGGTCGTCGGCTTTGAGCTTGACGACCCGCGGCTTGAGACCGTCACGGTCACCGACGTTACGGTGGCAGACGATCTGCGTGACGCCAAGGTTTATGTCCTCATTCGCGGGGATGAGGACGAGATCAATGCGGCTTTGAGAGCGTTGCGTCATGCATCGACCTTCGTCCGCCAGCAGGTTGCGTTGGGCCTCGATCTGAGACACGCTCCGCACTTGCATTTTGTACGGGATACCGCCGAGGAGAATGCCTCGCGGGTAACCGAGATCCTTGAGGAATTAACCGCCAAGGATGAGATTAGGGAAGAAGTGGATGGCGAGTAAGGGCTAGTCAATCGTTCACTCTCAGACGTTCACTGTTGTTGTCGTGTTAAGTCAAGTAGTTGAGTTAATTGAAAACAAGAGCGATTTCGCCATCACGACGCACATCAAGCCTGATGGTGACGGTGTCGGTTCGTCGCTCGGGCTGTGCTGGCTCCTCAAATCGTTGGGCAAAAATGCCGAGGTCATCGTCCACGGTGACGTACCGCCCGCTTATCAGAGCCTTCCGGGGGCCGAAACTATCCGCGACGTTAAGTCGATCGACGGAAAATACGACGCCATTTTTGTCATAGAGTGTTCTGATGTCGATCGCCCGGGTATCAAGGGCCTCGAGAACGAATTCACAGTCAACATCGACCATCACGCAACGAGCGAGCATTTTGGCACGATAAATTGGATCGACTCGACTGCCTCGGCAGTAGGTGAGATGATCTACAACCTCTGTAAGGCGATCGGCGGCCGCATCACAAAGGAGATCGCCGAGTGCGTCTACATGGCGCTGGTCACCGACACCGGCTCGTTCCATTTCCCAAACACGTCCGACCGAACGCTCAAGGTCGCGTCCGAGCTGATCAAAGCCGGTGCAAAACCCGCGAAGATCGGCGAGGCCGTTTATTACAATTACCCGTGGTCGCGGATCGAATTGATGCGTCAGGTGCTCGGCACCGTTAAGCGCGACGAGACCGGCCGCATCGCGAGCCTTCGGCAGACGATGGAGATGCGGGACGCGGCAGGTGCTATTGACGGCGACAACAATGGCTTCGTGAATATCCCGCTTGCGGCAAAAGAGGTACTCGCCGTCGTCTATATGCGCGAGGTCGAGCCCGGCAAGTTCCGTGCGAGCCTTCGCTCGAAAGGCGACATTAACGTCGCAAAGGTCGCGGAGAAGTTCGGAGGCGGCGGCCATAAGAACGCATCGGGCCTGGGCATCGAAGGCGATTGGGATGAGAAAGAGGCCGAGATCATCGCTGCGATCTCCGCTGCGATCAACGAAGCCGAATAGGCGAAATCGCGAGATCTTCGAAGGCCGCGAATGAGAATAACGCTTCTCCGTTCGTTATCTCCGCGTAAATCGCGGTTAACATTTTTTCATAATGGCCGAGAAACGCTACAAATGGCGGCGCGACGATTACCGCGAAAACACCAAAGGGCTGCTGATGCTCAATACCGGTGACGGTAAGGGCAAAACGACGGCGGCCATCGGCGTGATGGTGCGAGCGGCCGGGCGTGGGCTGAAATGCTGCATGGTGCAGTTCATGAAGTCCAAGACTGACCGGTACGGCGAGCATCCGTCACTCGAGAAACTTGGTATCGAGATACACACAATGGGCGACGGCTTCACTTGGGACACCAAAGACCGGTCGCAGGATATCAAGACAAGCGAAGAAACATGGGCCCTCTGCGTTGAGAAGATGCGGAGTGCGGATTACGAACTTCTTGTATTCGACGAGCTGCTCTATGTCTTGAGCTACGGCTTTCTCGATATCGAAGCCGTGCTTGCAGAGATCGCAGAGGTCCGCAAGGCGCAGCCGCATCTGCATATAATTCTGACGGGCCGAAACGTGGACAACGCACTCGAAAAAGTGATCGATGCCGCCGATCTGGTGACCGAGATGCGCGAGATAAAACACCCCTTTCACGCCGGCATCTACGCGCAGCAGGGTATTGAGTTTTGATGAATTGCCACGCTCTTCGGAGCGTGCTTTGCTGGCCAATAGGATCTTCGGCTTTTGCCGAATTTTTGGGCTAATGCCCAGATAGAAGTTGGGGCATTTAGTCCACTAGCTTAAGCTAGTGGCAGATCATTCGCACAAAGATCAAACTTGAAGCAAACCGTCGAAAAACGAAAACCACAAGGAACTGCCGATCACGTCGCCCTAGTACTTACGACGTGGGGTGTTGGGTATTTGCCGCTGATGCCCGGGACGTTCGGGTCGATGGTGGGCGTGGCGATATATTTCGGCATCGTCTGGCTCGATCTGACCGCGGGCGTCAGATTTCTCGCGGCCGGATATAGTCCCGAACAGATCGGTGCCCTGGTTTGGGCATCAAATTCTATACTGCTGATCGCGTTCATGATCATCGGCATTTGGGCGTCGGGAAGGACGATCCCGATATTTGGCAATACCGACCCGCCTCAGGCGGTGGTGGACGAGGTGATGGGCCAGATGATCACGCTGCTTTTCATCCCGCAGGGAGCCAACTGGGTTTTTGTCCTCGCCGGCTTTGGCCTCTTTAGGCTTTTCGATATCTGGAAGCCATACCCGATCGACTCACTGCAGAGCCTGCCGTCGGGCGTCGGCGTATGCGCCGACGATATCGTCGCGGGCGTTTATGCAGGCATGTGTTTGGCGATCGGTTATGCGGTGATGACCCTTTTATGATCTATCATGTTCTGCCCGGCGATTCGCTGGCCGAGGAATTCAAAAAGACCGGCATTAACGGCAGCGTGATCGTCTGTCGCGAAGCCCTCGTCTCGGGTCCGGTCGATGCCGCCAGCCTGGATGAATTCTGGAATGAGCGCGCCCGCTTTATCCTCTCGGAGTATGGCGAAGACGAGATCGAGTATCACGAAAAGACCGCGGCCGAACTTAACCGGCTTACCGAACTCGAACCCGGCGACGAGGTAAATCTCTGGTTCGAGTACGAGCTTTTTTGCAGCGTCAACTACTGGTTTTGCTTGTCTCTGATCGACGTTGCCGACGCCGAGGTCTATCGCGTCGAGCCTATAGGACTCGATGAGGACGAGCGGTGGGACGGATTCAGCAAATTCGATGCGGACGCGCTGCGAGCGAGTTTTGAGCTCAGGACCAAGTTGACAGCCGATGACGTCGCACTCGGACAGGAACTTTGGCTTGCCTATCGCCGCGACGACCATTCCGAACTTCGCCGCCTGTCACGGCACCGTTCACCTGCGTTCCCATATCTGAGAGAGGTGGCCGCGGCCGCGATCGATAAGGACATCGAGCCGCTCGAGATCGTTCGGGCCATCACACGGGCCGGCGAGAGTGACTTTGGCAAGATCTTTGCGGAATTCAAAAAGCGGGCAGGCGTTTACGGCTACGGCGACCTGCAGGTGCAGGCGATCTTTGACCGGCTCGAGTCGCATTGATCCCGGGCGGCCTATCTAGCCATCTTCAAAATCCTTGGTATTACCGGGTTCCGGAATGACGATCTCTGCGTCACGCTGAAATATCCAACCGCGCCGCCAGAAATAGATCAGCAGAATGACCGTTAGTACTGCCATCGCCGCGAGCGTGA
>CAZJFB010000024.1:39491-41061 GCA_964545145.1 uncultured Chloracidobacterium sp.
ACGTCGCGAAAGAACGGCAGGATATTGTCGGGGATCTGCGGGAATTCGCCGTGCGACATCCTGTAAAGCACCTCGAGCTGACGCGATGAGATCCGCCGCAGACGGGCGACCGCCCGCCGCACATCCATGACCTCACCGAGCACCGTATTGGTGTTCTTCTTCATGTCAAAGACGCGTTCCTCCAGCGAATTGATCGCCTCGTCAAAATCATCCACCATCGGCATATAGAGATCGACGAGTTCGTCCAGAATGTGGTGCAGCAGGTAAGCTGCCCCCCGCTGGCAGATGAATGTGCTGCTTCGCAATTTCTGCTTTACGGACTTTATGCTGCGAAAGCGAAGCACGTGAAACGTAACGACATAATTGGGGCCGAGATAGCCGTCGAGTTCCTTCGTGACAAAGTTGGTCGGCCCCGTCTCGCCCGGCTTGATACCGTGAACGATGAAATAGAGATACTTTTCGAACGACTCGACCTTTGGCTGGTTGCGCGTCTCGACGCAGTCCTCGACCGTCAAGTGATGAAACTTAAAGATATTGATCAGGACGTCCTTTGCCTCGGCAAGATGTTCCGGCGTCTCGCCCTGCAGATCGACCCAAACGACGTTGGTCTCGTCGGCGAGCAGCTCGGGAAGATCGTCCCGCGTGAAACCCTCTTCGACGGTGTGCGCACCTTTTCTGTAGCAAAAGATCTCCATTCTTCGGGAGAATTATGACTAAACCGCAGCGATTTTGCCAACGCGGAAACCCGCACGGCGTGTATTTTTGTCGCGTTTGGCGAGACTGTATCTTGAGGCCGGCAATAGATGCGTGTGTAGGCATCCGCATTTAAGGCCGGTCTACACTCAACCAACCTGGGCCGCGGCGCGTGTCGCGGCCGTTTTTTTTCGACTAACCGAGCGTTGCTTGCGTCTAAGCACGGCAAGGTATTATTCTTTGCGGCGAGGCAAATTTGCTGTTTGATGTGCCTGGTTCAAAATTTTTTCGGAGGAAACTTAATGACAAAACGCAGTATTCTCGTGATCGCAGTGTTTATGGCCGCCCTTATCGCGTTGGCGCCGGGTGCCAACGCACAGGGCGGCACATTTATCGGCAGCCGAAACGTCACCGACCGTGCGGACCATGACACGATCGTTATCGGCGCCGCACGCGGTACATTCAAACGGCTGCAGTTTCGGGTCGAGGCCAATCCCGTCGATTTCCGGCGCGTCGTGGTCCATTTCGTGAATGGCGGCGACGAAGAGCTTGAGCTTCGCGAACGCATCCCCGCCGGCGGACAGTCACGCTGGATCGACCTTCGCGGCAACGACCGAAAGATCAGAAGTATCGAATTTTGGTACGATTCGGGATCGCTCGGCCGCGGCGGACGCTCGCGGGTAAATGTATTCGGTGCGAATTAGCTTCTCCATCGTCAGGTAGTACTCTTGGCCGCGGCACCGACCGCGGCCTTTTGATTTGCCAAAGGTTCGGCAGTGGGGGATCGGGGTACGGCTCCCGCCAAAAGTGAGTGCTATTGCTATCTATGAAACAATGTGCTATGTTCAATACCTGTTTTTGCAGAAATTGCAAAAAT
>CAZJFB010000025.1:0-35419 GCA_964545145.1 uncultured Chloracidobacterium sp.
TGCAATCTTTGCTACGTCGCGTGCGAAGACGGAGCTCACCAGTCGTTCGAATTCGTCGAGTCGAACGGCCATCGTTACCCGCGCGTCATCGAGGAAGAATGCGTCGGCTGCAACCTCTGTGCATTGGTCTGCCCATCGCCCGGAGCTATCACGATGGAACGCCGTGATGACGGCTCGAGCCCACAAACATGGCGCGAACGTACGGCAGGGAATTAGGTTGTCAAAGATCTGAAAATGTGGCGGTGAAACCGCCGCGAGATACGGAAACGGCACTAAGGATTCAATCCGAGCTTCTTCAACGCGTCTTTTGCTCCCTGATGTCCGTTGTTTATTTTTAGCGCCGACCTGTAATCCGCTATTGCCTTGTCCCGGTTCTTGAGTCGCTCGTGGACCATTCCGCGGAAGTAGTAGTCGTCGGGATTCGTGGAATTACGGTTTATGGCGTGGTCAAAATTATTGAGCGCCGTATAGAGCTTAGACCCCTGCATCGGCGGGTTCTGCTCGTAGATCAATAGTGCGGAAATGCCCCGCATTCGGTACGCCTCGATGTATTCGGGGTCATAGTCGAGCACCTGGTTAAAGGTCCTGATCGCTTCCTCGTATTTTTTCTCGCTCATTAAGATCTGTCCGCGGTCGATCAGTTGTTTGATCACCGCCGGGCTTGGTTTTGATGCGGGCGGGACCGAGCTTTGGCTGCTATTTGTCGAGATCTTAGACATGCCGTTCTCGACAGCATCATCAAACACCTGAACAAAGTAACCGCGCGTCATCGGCTTGTCAGGATAGATCGCCGTCAGCTTCGAAGGCCCGAATATACATTTCAAAGAATTGATCACTTCGCCCGAAGTCATGACGTCACCGACCGCCTTAGGGTCGGGGCAGTTGGTAGGAAAGATCTCATCAAACCGTTTGCTCAGCATTCCGGTCCCGGATGCGATCCGACGCAGCTGAACTATCGCACTTTGCCTCATCGTCCGATACGCTGCCGGCGTGAGGTTTTGTTGCGGCATCAGCATTTTGCCCTCGGTCAATCCGGCGATGCCGTATTTTTCAATTAGAGTACGAAGGTCGTCGTACCAAAAGTCCGACGGCTTTACATCGGTGACCTGAGTGACCGATGTGAGCGTTTCGGCGGTCGCCCAAGTATAAACCGGCGGTTTCATCGCCGGGTTACCTGTCGGCGACGGAGCCGTTTTCGGCTGGTAAACCGGCGGTGTCGACGAAGGGCGATAGACAGGCGTCGGCGTCGGTGTCGACGTACGCGGCGGCTGCGCTAAGACATCTGCGGGCGATGTGCACAACCAAAACATCGAGGCCGCGAACAAGGTAATAGCTGAAAGGAGCAGTTTCATATTGTGGTCAAATAGTTTCGTTCCCGATATTCTAACGCGTCGACAAAAGCTCATCCACCCGCACTGGTTCGTAGTGTTTTGATCTCAACCATGCGATCAGTTCATCCACACGATCATGAAATTTGTCTGTCCGTTTTGGCCCTGAGCCGATGTGAGTCAACAGGATAAAGCCGTTGAGGCCGTGCGGGTCCTTCGCTTCGTATTCTTTGATCCGAGCCATTATCGCTTCGCTTGAGATGTAATTCTTGTCGTCGTCGGTTGTATAGTCCGCGTTCGAGCGCGTCCCAGACGTGAAGTTGACGATAGAATAACCCAAGACCTCGCTCCAGCCGGCGATCTCGCGGTTATACCACTCGTAGGGCGGCAGGAAGTAGAGAACTCGCTTGCGGTCGATGCCGAATGGGCGCATCGCGGCGAAATTGTCGCTCAGGTCGCGTTCGAACTGCTCGCGGGTGACGAGCGTTTTCGAGCGGTCGTTCCAGTCGGCGTAGAGCAGATGCTCGTTCGAATGCGGGCCGAGATAATGCCCGTCCTTTTTAAGACGCTCGATGATCTGGCGGTTAGCACGGTTGCGGTAAAAGCGGCCCGTGAGAAAGAACGATGCTTTGACGCCATGCTTTTGCAGGGCGTCCGCGATCGCGGTGCCGCCCTCGGCGTATTCGTCGCCGGTGAAGACAAGCGCCATGCGTTTAGCTGTTTTGTCGCCACGGGTAATGCCGCCCTGGTCGTAGGTGAAACGGGGATCGGGACCAGGCGAACTGGCCGCCCGCTCTCGGAGGCGGTTCTTACTTGGCGAACTGAACATCGCCATTACGAGTATCGCGTCGGCGGTGCCGTCCATTGTAGGTTCGTTGGTGGCGTAATCGCCGACGTCGTCGTGATAGACAATGTCACGCGGCTGGAAAGCGGCGAACGGGTCCGAGTGCGTCAGAGTCAGGCCGATCAGTCCTTTGTACGTCGTCATCGCGATCGGCCCGTCGACGAGGCCGCCGCGAACCTGAGTCTTCAAGATCTGAACGGTCGGGAGATGGGTGTCCTCGGGAGACTCGCCGCCGGCAGGCAAGCCTTCGAACATCGACGTTCCCCACGGGTTGCGTCCCAGGAGCCAGTCGCGGTGAGCAAGCATCGACGCATGAAATCGTTTGTCGCCCGTCATCAGTTCGTAAAGATGCACCTGCGTGATGAACGCGACAACGAGATTATTCGAACACCAGATGAACGGTACGCCGACGCCGTAGCTGTTCGTTCGCCCTCGCTCGACGATACGCTCGATGCCGCTGCGGTAATATCCGGCGAGTTCCTTCTTCGTCTTTGCGTCCACTAATGGATACAACGCGAAGTGGCCGACATTAGTGAACGGATACATCTCGTAATGCCGCGACATCTGTTCGCCCATCGACGAGTCCTGGTATTCCATCCATGACGTCGTACCGGCAAGCTTGGAATAACGAAGCGCGTCCCTGAGATACTCCGGCTTTCGCGTCGCTTTGTAGAGTTCGGCCGCGGCGTACTCCATGTCGTCAGCCCACGTGATCTCGTTATAGCGATACGGTGCCCCGAACGAATTGCCTTGCTGAAAGCCCTCCTGACGCTTACCCATGGCGTAGAGCTCCTCAGCTGCTTTCAGGCATTTGTCAGCGAAAAGCGCGTCCCTGAGATCGCGTTTCCATATGCGATAAGCGATCGCCATCGCCGCGGCCGAGCGGCCCGCGACGTTTGCAATACCGGTCGACTTGCTCTGGAATTGGCTCAGGCCTTGCGGTTTACCGTCGGCGAAATACACGGGCCGATAGCTGTTCGGCCCCCAGCCGTAATCGGCATTGTCTTGATCGGGAAGTTTGAAACCGCGATGGTCTCGGTCGTCGGCGACCTGATGGAATAGCTGATCCGCCTTAGGATGAAGCTTGTGGATCCAAACAAGGCCCCAGTATGCCTCGTCAAGAATATCGGGAATGCCGTTCGCCCCGGCGCGTCCCAGAGCGTCAACCGCATCGCCGAACTTCGCTTTTTCGAGTTCGTAGGCGAGCATCATCCGGGACGTCGCGTTGCTCGCGGTGATCAGATACTTGAGCTGGTCGCCCGCGTCGTGCCAGCCGCCCGTCGCGTCCACAAAGGTCTCGTCCGGCATCGGTCCGTAAAACGAACGCCCATCACGCTGATGGCAAACCATGTCGAGGAACGGATTGTAACCGCACCGCTGCTGCCGCATGAAAAAGAGAAGGTCCTCTTGAAATGCCGGATACGGACCGATCGAAAATTCCCGGGACGCGCCTGGATCAGCTAGCTCGACGACATATCGTCCGGGCTTCGTTAGGGAAGTGAGATCCAGCGTATAGTGATTCGGAAACGGCGCGTCCCAATTGCTTGAGTTTTCGGAACGAAGGTTGCCGGTCAGGACGACTGCCTGCGAGCTTGCGTCCCTGACATTGAACTTGCCCGTGATCTGGCGATCGGAAAATGCAATCGCGATCTTGGTGTCATTCGGCAAATAACCGGCTTGATTCACTCGGATAAAGGCCGACTGAGCGTACGCGGTTGCGGTAAAACACGCTCCGGCAATAATGGTTGCGACAGATAATTTCATCGTCTAAACGGAGAGTATCATTCGCGGGTTTTCCGAAAAATAATTATTAATTAGTAATTGATAATTAGTAATTATTTTTCATAAACGGCTATTGGCTTTCAGATTCGCTGTTTGTCGATCGCCTGCATTGCAATGCGTCCCAGAGCGGCGACGAAACGGTTAAAGCTCGCAAACCGCTCATCTTTTGTAAATCCTTTTACGTACCTTGCATAGATCTGCTGAGCGATCACCGCGATCTTGAACGTTCCGAATACGTAATAAAAAAGCATGTTGGGAACCGCGGGTCCCAGAGATTCTGCGTACATATCGACGAGCTGCTGACGCGAGATATTCTCCATCAAAACGCGCGGATTGAATGGCATGTTCAGCAATTCGTCGCCCGCATCAGCGGACATCCAATAGCCGAGCGTCGTGCCGAGATCCATCAGCGGGTCGCCGACCGTGACCATTTCCCAATCGAGCACCGCCGTTATCTTTGTGAGATCCGACGGATCGAGCATCACGTTATCGAACTTGTAGTCGTTGTGAATGAGCGACGCACCGGACTCGGCGGGAATGTTGTCGTTAAGCCATTTGATCGAAGACTCGAGTGCGTCCCAGGAATCGGTCTTCGCGTTGAAATAGCGTTTTGTCCAGCCCTCGACCTGACGGCGGTTGAAGCCCTCGGCGCGTCCCAGGTCTTCGAGTCCGGCTGCCTCGAAGTCGAGGCGGTGAAGGTCTGCGAGATTCGTCATGAAGCTGCCACAGACGCTAAGACGGGAAACTGGGGAATTTTCAAGGTCGTGTTTCGCCCTTGCTAACGCGCGGGCTTCTGCATCTTCGCCGCGCGTCCCAGGAATTCGGCCACGGATTATCAGGCCGCGGCGGCGCTCCATCAGGTAAAACTCGCTGCCGATCACTGACTCGTCATCACAAAACACGAGCGGCTTCGGAGCCGGCTGATACACCGCCGATAGTTTTGAGAGTACGTCAAACTCTCGCCGCATATCGTGGGCCGACTTGACAGTATTGCCGAATGGCGGCCGGCGAAGGACGTATTCGTCGCCTCCGATGCGAACAAGATACGTCAGATTTGAACTGCCGCCGGGAAATTGCTCTACCTCAACATCCCGTCCGCGTATCCCAAGCTCACCTTCAAGGAATACACGCAGCCGTTCTATATCTATTTCTTCACCTGTACGGACCGGACCTGTCTCTGCCGTCTGCATATCCTGCCAATCCCCCGGAGACAAAATATTAACATCAGTCGAGTCAAATTCGGTTCTAAAAGCTTCTCTGTAAGCCATTTGTACAAACAATTCAGTTTTCAAATATCTACCACCTTGCACAGTGTTGCATAAAAGAAACAATTTGTCAAGTACTTTTTTTCGATGATCACAAAATTAATTTTCGTATTCCGCGAAAGTGTAGTTTGTACGGGCACTTATGCTATTTTGACGGTATGGATTTTGAGGTATCGGAACGCTCACGCGAGGTGGGCACGCAACTCGCCCATTTCATGGACGAACACATTTATCCGAATGAGGCCGCCTATATCGCTGAACTCAACACCGGCGACCGATGGGAGCCGTCTGAATTGGTCGAGGTGCTAAAGGCAAAGGCTAAGGACGCGGGCTTGTGGAATCTATTTCTGCCCGATGTTTCGGGGCTTACCAATCTCGACTACGCACCTCTCGCCGAGATGATGGGCCGCGTACCGTGGGCCAGCGAGGTGTTTAACTGCTCGGCACCCGACACCGGCAATATGGAGGTGCTGCACCTTTATGGTTCACCCGAGCAGAAGCTGCAGTGGCTGCGGCCACTATTAGACGGCGAGATCCGCTCGTGCTTTGCGATGACCGAGCCCGCAGTAGCCTCGTCTGACGCGACAAATATCGAGGCGTCGATCGTCGCCGACGGCGATGATTACATTCTGAATGGCCGCAAATGGTGGTCAACGGGCGGCGGCGATGCACGTTGCAAGCTTGCGATCTTTATGGGCAAGACCGATCCGTCGGCGGCGAAACACCTGCAGCAGTCGATGGTACTCGTGCCGATGGACGCCGCGGGTGTAAAGGTCGAGCGAATGCTGAACGTTTACGGCTATGACGACGCGCCGCTTGGCCACGCAGAGATCGTGTTCGACAATGTGCGCGTGCCCAAGGAGGGGCTTTTGCTCGGCGAAGGCCGCGGGTTTGAGATCGCTCAGGGTCGGCTCGGTCCAGGCCGCGTCCACCACTGCATGCGGCTGATCGGCATAGCAGAGCGGTCGCTCGAACTCATGTGCGACCGTGCGAGATCTCGAACTGCATTTGGCAAGACGGTCGCCGAGCAAGGCGTCGTTCGCCAGTGGATCGCCGAGGCACGCTGCGCGATAGACCAGGCAAGGCTGCTCGTGCTTCGTACCGCATGGAAGATGGACACAGCGGGTGCAAAGGCCGCAAGGCGTGAGATCGCGATGATCAAGGCAGTCGTTCCCAGGATGGCTCTGGAGGTGATCGACCGTGCTGTACAGGTGCACGGCGGCGGCGGCGTTTGCCAGGACTTTCCGCTGGCGCAGTTTTGGATCTACGCTCGCACGCTAAGGCTCGCTGACGGGCCCGACGAGGTGCACCTCGAATCAATAGCAAAGATGGAGCTTAAAAGGAACGCAGGGTAATGGGCCATTGGCCCCAGAAGTATCACCGATATCGATAAATGCCAAGTATTGACGAGACCATCGGCCCGGCGGAAACTATCAGCGCCGGCGAAGCTAAGTTTGAGGCCATTAGAAACCGTGTTGGGCTTTTCCTCGCTCCGGCCATCTTCCTCTTCATTTGGTTCCTGCCGATCGAGGGGCTAAAGCCCGAGGCCCATCGTCTCGCGGCCATCATGGCTGCGGTCATTGTGCTATGGCTCTGCGAATCGCTGCCGATGACCGTGACCGCTCTAACCGGCGCGGCCGCGGCGGTGATATTTCAGGTCGCGGACGCTAAGACCGTCTTTGCCCCGTTCGCCGATCCGCTGATATTCCTTTTCATTGGTTCGTTCATACTCGCGAGGGCGATATTTGTCCACGACCTCGACAAAAGGGTCGCCTTTACCGTTCTGTCATGGAATGTGATCGGTGCCCGGCCGTCACGGATCCTGTTCGCGTTCGGCGGCGTGACCGCGTTCATCTCGGCGTGGATCTCAAATACCGCGACAACCGCGATGATGTTCGCGATCGGATTGTCGATCATCACATTTCTCGTCCGTCAGGAGAAGGAGACCGGCGTCAAGATAAACCGCGGTTACGCGACAGCGATGATGTTGATCACTTCGTTCTCGGCGTCGATCGGCGGCCTGGCGACGCCGATCGGGACTCCACCGAACGTGATCGGTATCGGCTTTATGCGAAACCTCGTCGGTGCCGAGATCTCTTTCTTCAAATGGATGCTGATCGGGGCACCGGTCGTGATAATTCTATTTCTATTCCTCTGGTTCTATCTGAATAAGCTTGCTCCGGCGGGCGTCAAGGAGATCGAGGGAAGCGAGGAAATGCTCGATCATGAGCGCGACAAGCTCGGGCCGTGGACGCGCGGCCAGAGATCGGTCGTGATAGCGTTTGCGGCGACGGTTTTGCTGTGGATAGTTCCGGGCATTATCGCGCTCGTCATGGGCGAGCAGAGCGAAACCTACAAGGTCCTCAACAACCGGATCCCAGAGGCTGTCGGAGCGATAGTCGGGGCAACGCTGCTTTTCCTTCTTCCCGGCAACGACAGCAGCGAAAAAGCGATCACGTGGCATGATGCGGTGAGGATCGACTGGGGTGTCGTGTTTCTCTACGGCGGCGGATTTGCGCTCGGAGTGTTGTCGTTTCAGACAGGGCTCGCCGAGGCGGTCGGCCGCGGGCTCACCGGCCTGTTGCCCGTTTCGGGCGGATTCGGGCTGCTCGTCGCTTCAGTTCTCGTCGCGATCATCGTTTCCGAGACGACGTCGAATACCGCATCGGCTAATATGGTGGTGCCGGTCGTTATCGCCATTGCGCAGGCACAGGGTGCCGACCCGTTCATTCCGGCACTCGGAGCTACCTTTGCGGCGAGTCTCGGCTTTATGCTGCCGGTATCGACACCGTGCAACGCGATCGTTTACGGGTCGGGCTATATTCCGCTAATGAAGATGGTCAAATATGGGATCCTCCTCGACATCGTCGGGGCGATCGTTATCATTTCGCTCGTGTGGCTGCTCGGCCCGCTGGTCCGATAGCGGATCAGATGAAATTCGTGTGCATCGCATCCGTCCCGATGCAGTAGTTGATGAACTTGTTCTTCGACTCGAACATGCAGGGAAGCCGGCAATCGTTCCTTGGCGAGTGAGAACTCATCAGCTCGATCGTTGCGTCGTCGTACCACATCTCAGAGAATTTACGGTCAGCGATCGAACCGATCAAACCTTTGTCGTTGTACGCGAGCATACAGCACATATAGACGTTGCTGTCGGCACCGACGTATGGCACGAGGTGCTTCATCGGGCAGAAATCATAATCCTGCGTGCCGTCGAAAAGGTCCTTGACGCGATCGTTAAATAGGTTAAAGACCGTGAAGCTCTGGTCGTCGAGATCTGCGTGGGTCTTGGCAACCTCGTCGCGTGCCTCGTCAAACCAGCCGTCGAAGTACGAGAAGCCATGATTGGTAAACGCCGCCGAGATGCGTATGTTATCGACACCGATCTCCTTGAAAAGGCGCGCCGCCTGATAGACCTCGCGATAATTCTCCTTGGTGACGACAAAGCCGATGCCGAGGATCGTATTCTTGGACCTGATCTTCGATAGCTTCTTGACGTTCGAAAGCATCATCTCATGCTGCTTTTCGTTAACGCCCCTCAATCCTGTATAGGTTCCCGTCTCGAATGAGTCGACACTCACACGTACCCACGAACTGTTCGCCATCAGCTCAAGCGTCTTTTCGTTGAACAGCACTCCATTTGTGACCATGCCTACATCGAGGCCTCTCTTGAACGTGAGGTCGAGTGCCTTGTCGATGTCTTTATGGAAAAGAGGCTCGCCGCCTCCGGTGTATTGGATGGCCCGGCAGCCGACGTCAGCGAGGTCAGCTATCAGTTCGAGCAGCTTATCGGTCTCCATCTGGTCGCGGCATTCAAAATTTTGCGATGACGAGTATCCGTGCATTCGATACGCACAGAATCCGCAATTCTGATTACAGCGGTTGGTCGGCACTAGATGGACCTGGAGCGGAAAGATGTGCTCTTTATTTCTGAGTCGGTGCAGGACCTCTGGATGGTGGACGATCTTATAGGGCGAGTATTCGGTTCTTATCATTGGTTTAGATACCGCCCGGTGTCTGCTCCTGATTCTAGATCAAGAAACGCGGCCGGACAAAAGGGAGAATATTGACAGCGACTCATTTTGGCTATGACTTCGATCACAATGACCGAGGCGCTAGAGTCAGTCTGACAAATATTCTCTCATTATGAAGTTAAACATTGTAAAAAACTGTTGACAGATATTGTGCATTCCTGTAACTTTTAACTGTTACGACTTCACGGTCGTGAACCCATCGCCACCGATGCGGCAGAGTTTTCTTGGCAAAAGTAAGTTCTGAAGATCACTACTCGTGATCGCAAACATCCGAAAAATGCGGGCTTCAAACAATTCTATCTAGCTGGCCTGTCTGACGAACTTCCCCCGCCTCAACAAAGATTTAATTGGTGGCACAAAGAACCTCAGAAACGAAGCCCGCAACTCGGATGGGAACAAAATAAGAAAGCTTTGTTAAGAGATCAAAGCGTTGCACTGATGTCAAAAAGGAGCAAGAAACACAATGTTCGGTAAAAAGAAAAGCGTTGCCGGTCTGGATATCGGATCGAGTTCGATCAAGATGGTCGAACTTGACGGCAAGCTGAACAACTTAAACCTGGTAAGCCTCGGTTTTGAGAATCTGCCCGCCGATACGATCATCGACGGACAGATAATGGAGCTTAATGTCGTTTCCGATGTGATCCAGAGTGTCTGCAGCAACCATCAGGTCAACGCCTCAAGCGTCGTCACCGGCGTCAGCGGCCATTCGGTCATTTTGAAGAACATCGTTCTTCCGCCGATGACCCGCGAAGAACTCGAAGAATCTATCGACTGGCATGCCGAGGAGCACATCCCGTACGATCTCGCCGATGTCAGCCTTGACTATCAGATAACGTCCGAGACGCCCGAGGCGACGAACGTCCTTATCGCGGCGTGTAAGCGTGAGCGCATCGACAACATCAAACAGGCTATCCAGCTCGCAGGCAAGACGCCGGTCGTCATCGACGTCGATACGTTTGCCCTGCAGAACTGCTATGAGGTCAATTACAACCCTGCGGAAGATGACGTCGTGACGCTGCTTAATATTGGGGCCTCGACGATGAACGTGAACATCGTAAAGGGCACCCGGTCGCTGTTTACCCGTGATATCACGGTCGGCGGCAGCCAGTTTACCGACGTTCTGCAGAGAAGCCTGGGACTCAACTTCCAGCAGGCTGAGGCGGTCAAGCGCGGTGTGGTCGATGCGGTTGACGGTATCGAGGAAAAGTCGATCGAACCCTTGATGAACAACGTTACCGAGATCGTCGCGATGGAGATCCAAAAGACCTTTGACTTTTATCGAGCGACGACCGAGGACAACGAGACGATGGTTCAGAAGATCCTGATCTCGGGCGGCGGTTCGAAACTAGCCGGGCTTGCCGAGGAGCTTTCGCAGCGTCTTGAGCTTCCGGTCGAGGTGCTCGATCCTTTCCGCAATATCAAGATCGATAACAAAAAGTTTGACCCGGACTACCTCAAAGAGATCGTTCCCGAGATGGCAGTGGCCGTCGGCTTGGCAGTAAGGGGAGTATAACCACAATGATAAAGATCAACCTACTTAATTCTGTCACTGAGAGACAAAACGGGGCCGCCGTTGCGGTAGATCGTAAGATCTCGAGCCCCGGTTCACGTCTCGCCCTGATGTCTGTCGTTGTTGCGGTGCTCCTCGCCGCCGTTATCAGTTGGGACGTAATCAGTTCCCAGATGGCAAAGGCCGAAGCCGAGCGCCAACTCGATGAACAGAAGCGGATCGAGGCCGACCTGGCCGTTGTCATAAACGAGCAAAAAGAACTCGAAGGCAAGATCGCCAACATCGATGCACGCATCGAGGCGATCAAGAAGCTAAGAGCGTCGCAGGCAGGGCCGAGCGCCGTGCTTGACGCGGTGAGAGAGCGGATCTCGATGGTGCCGGGACTTTATCTTGAGAGCATTGAGCAATCAGGTGACAGCCTGCTGATCAAGGGTAATTCGCCCGACGAATCACAGGTAACGCAGTTCGCTCGCAGTCTCGAATTCTCGAATGGATTGTTCTCGAACATGAACATCGAGACAGTCCGGGCAGAGGTCCAAAATCAAGCTGCTTCGCAGAAGGTAAATGCAGATGGCGAGTCCGCAAAAGTACAGATCGTGAATTTCACGGTCAAGGCAACGTACACTCCGTCCAAGGCGCCGACGCCGGGCGGAGCGAACCCGACCACCGCGTCTGCACCCGCACCGGCGGCTGCTGCCCAACCGGCACAGGTAGCAAAGAACTAGAGTCGTTGACACCCAGGAAATAAGGAAATCATCATGTTAGAGAAAATCAAGAATCTAAAGTGGCACTTCCAGCTGATACTACTTATTAGTGTTGCCGCCCTGCTCTACTCCGGCGTTTGGTATATGTTCACGAGCGAAACGCGGGCAGAGGTTGCTACTCTCAACGACCAGGTGTCACAGCTCAAGGCAAAGAACGAGACCGCCCGGGTCGCTACGCAGCGAATCAACGAGTTTCGTGCATTGTATGCGAGCAAAGCCGAAGAGTACGAAGAGCTTAAGGTATTGCTGCCCGAGCAGAGAGAGATCACGAACGTGCTTCAGGGACTGCAGGACACCGCAAATGGCAGCCGAATGCTTGTTATGAGATTTGCTCCTCGCGATGACACTCAGCAGGATTCCATCATGGCAAAGCCGGTCGAGATCGAGGTTGACAGCAACTTTACGAACCTTCGAGCCTTCTTTGAATCGATGGCAAAATTGCCTCGAATCGTGTCGATCACCGATTTTAAGATCAATCAGCTCGACAAACAGACCGATACGCGCACGATCCATGCTCAGTTCCTGCTGACCGCTTTCTATGCGGCGCCGACCGATCTGAATGCTAAGCCAGCCCCGGGACAGCCCGGTGCCCCTGCTCAGCCCGCTGCACCCGCAGCCGCCCCCGGCGCAGCTCCCGCACAACCTGCTGCGCAGCCCGCCGGACAGCCGAAGCCCTCCGCTTAGTTTTCCTGACAATCAAGATCCTACAGAGAGAAAGCCATGATCAACACATCGAAAATCAAACGAATCGCCTGTCTGGCAGGAGCCGTCGCCGTGATCGTTCTTGTTGGCGGAGGCCTCAATGAGGCAAACGCGCAACGCGATCCATTCAAGAAAGCCGGCTGGGCGACGCCGAAGAAAGAATCGACGTCGGCCTCGACGGGGAAAACTGGAAAGGCCAGCACGGGAACCGCAGCCGTTCCGGTAAACTACGGCCCGCCGGCGATCGAAGCTCGGATCGAGTACTTCAAGCGGCTTCGTGATACGGCCGCGTCGAGCGGAGCTCCGCTGCCAAAGGTCACGAGCGTTTTGACCCTCGCTGAAATGGCAGTGACCGGCATATTCAAGACGCCCCGCGGCTACGCGGCGATGGTCGAGGCGACACCGATCAAGCTCTCTTACACGATCTATCCGGGCGAGAAATTCTTTGACGGACAGCTTGTAGCGGTTGAAGAGAATCGGCTCGTCTTTCGAAAAGTAACAAAGGTCGGCGAAGGTAAATTCGTTGCTTCGGTCGAGAATAAGCCGCTCAAGACATATTCGACAAAGGCCCAGGTCGAGGGGACCGCACCAGCTCAGTCCGGCGGAGGGGACAAACCCGTCCAGACCGCAAGCAATGAGCCGCCGGCAGTCGCAGGAAAGCCCGCAAAACCCGCGGGGAACCCTTTCCTCTCGCCGCTGGACGAAATGAACAGCACACCGGCCGAAAAGCCGAAGGACGCTCCTAAAAAGGACACCAAGAGATCTACAAAAGTTGCAAAGAATAGCGGCAAGTAAGTGCCGCACATTGGGCCCGACCTTGAATTGGGAACGGCCGGTCTATTCACGGAGGAAACATGAACTCTCTAACTCTTCTAAGCAAGTCGTTCGCAAAGATCGCACTTGTATTGGCAATCGTTATCAGCTTTGCCGCCGCTATCTCGGCTCAGAAAGTCGAGCCGCAGTCGCAGGGCAAAATGTACGGCGAACCGGGATTTCGCGGTGAGCCTATCAATCTCAATGTAGTTAACGCGGATATCCGCGACATCCTCAGCTATATCACAGACCAGTACGGCATCAATTTTGTGATCGACAAGTCCGTAAAGGACGTGCCCGTCACGGTCAAGGTCAATGATGTCCCGTGGAATATCGCATTGGACTCGGTGCTGCAGTCTCAGGAACTCGGTGTGCAGGTGAATGGAAACATTCTTCGTGTTGCCGATAATAAGACACTTGCCTCCGAGGGTGAGATGTACCGCGAGCGGCAGAATAATCAGCTTGATACGACTCCGCTCTATACGGAAATGATCCGCCTCAACTACGCAACTGCTGCCGGCGGAGCCTCGCCTGAGGCAACGACGAGCGGCACTGCGGCTACAACACCAAGCGGTGCGACCGCGGCGGCTCCTTCGGGTGGCGGCGGTGGCGGAGCCACGGGCCTTATGCCTATCATCAAGCGACGATTATCTCGCCGCGGCTCGATCGAGATCGACCCGCGAAGCAACTCGCTGATCGTAACCGACGTTGCAGCGAACATCGCGGCGATCAAGCAGCTCGTTGCCATCCTGGACCAACCGGAGCCGCAGGTTGAGATCGAAGCGCGTATTGTCGTTGCTTCCCGCAACTTCAGCCGCGATATCGGTGTCCAGCTGACCGCACTTCTTAGCGGTGCACGCGGCAGCGGTATCGGCGGCGGAACTTTGCCGGATACACCGGCCGGTGTGGCCCTCCCGTTGACCCCGAATCCGAATATCACTAATGACCTGATGTCGAAGATCGCAAATACCGCGATCGGATTGACGACGGGTGTCTTCGGCACAGCTCAGTTGAGTGCGATCATCTCAGCGGGTGAGCAAAAGGGACAGGCGAAGGTCATCGCAACCCCTCGAGTAACCGCGGTTAATAACGAGGCGGCTGAGATCAAGAGCTCGACCAAGATCCCGATCACGACGATCCAGCCGGGCAGCGGCACGGGCGGAGCCCTTATCGCAACGACAACATATGTCGATGTGCCGCTCAGGCTAGCGATCACTCCTCAGATCACCGACCAGGGAACGGTCATCCTGACCGTAACTGCTGAGAATAGCTCGACGGCAACGGTCGTCGGCGGAGCTCAGGCACCCGCTATCAATACACAGAGCATGCAGACGAAGGTTGTCGTTCCCGATGGCGGAACCACTGTTGTCGGCGGAGTTTTGTTCGATGATGAACGTGAGAGCCAGGACAGGACGCCGGGCCTCGGCAGCATTCCGGTATTAGGGAACCTCTTTAAGCGAAAGGGCGTTCAGCGGAATACTAATGAGATCCTCTTCTTTATCACGCCGAGGATCACAAAGAATGACTTCGCGACTAACCAGAACGGTGCGGCACCGAGATCGACCACGATCCTTCAGCCCGTGCCAATGGGTAACCCGCCGTCAAACTCGACGCCGGCAGGCGAGCCTACCAATCCTGTGGTCCTGCAGTCGCCGGGCATGTCGAAGCCGGAGCCCGCAGCCAAGCCCGACAAGCCGTAATAGATCGGTGAATGTTTCTTCCGAAAGCCCGTCAGGCATTGCCTGGCGGGCATTTTTTATTCGGGAATATAGCCGTTCGGAACAGGCCGGTCGCCATTGCTTCCCCAGGATGCGACGATGACCGAACTGTCAGTGCTCTTTGTGATATACCATGTGCCGGTAGTTGGACGAAAGACCGCAAGGTCGGTCTTGCCGTCGGCGTCGAAATCGGCCGGAGCCGGGACATCGGCACTCAGTCCGAATGAGATAGCTGTCACACCAAGCGAGGAACGCGAAAGCCACCAAGCTCCGGTCGAGGGCCTAAATATGGCGAGGTCCGCCTTGCCGTCACCGTCATAGTCTCCCTGCACCGGTTTGTCTCCCGTGACGCCAAAATTAACGGATGTAATGCCTCCGCCGCTTTTGAGAATGTACCAGGCACCGGTCGAAGGACGAAATACGGCGATATCCGTCTTACCGTCGGCATCATAGTCGGCAGGCACGGGCTTGTCCTCAGCAACGCCCCAATTCGCAAAGGTAAAACCGCCAGTGCTCTTCATGACGTACCATCCGCCGTTCGACGGCCTGTAGACGGCCATATCGGTCTTTCCGTCACCGTCGTAATCACCTGCCGCGGGTATATCGCCGTTAAGGCCCCATGACGCTGTCGAGATGCCCTCGGTACTCTTGAGCAGATACCAGGTGCCGGTCGACGGGCGAAAGATGCCTCGGTCCGTTACGCCGTCGCCGTCATAATCACCCGGTGCGATGATATCCTGCGAGAGTCCCCAGGTGACGATCCTTATTGTCCCTGACGTGATGTCGAGGCTATACCAGCCGCCGTTCGATGGACGGTAGACGGCAAGGTCGCTCTGAAGATCGGAGGTGAAGTTAGACACCGCCGAACCTGCAAGTGCCGATGTGGATTTGGTATAGATCTGATCAAGTCCGGGCCCGCCATCACTATTTGCCCCGTTGCCGGCGGCGTAAAAGTCTATCTTGCCAACCCGCTGTGCCGGAGCGGTCCACTTGAAAGTCCAAGATTTTGACCCGAGAACGGTCGGGATGATCCCGTCGCTGGTGTGTTCGATGTATTGGCGGGTATTTCCGCTAACGGTGCCTGTTCGTATCAGTGTCTGAGCCGGAACTCCGGGGCCGACGGTGAAGGAACCTGCTTGCCGTCCCTGGTTATCGACAGCGGTCATCTGAAAACCGTAAACGACCGCGTCGGCGTCCGTTGTGGTCACGGTGACGTCGATCTGCTGGCCGGGGAGATAGTCGTGAGGAATACCGCTTATCCGCACATTGCCGGTCCCGGTATTCACTGGGAACGAGAAATGACACGCCGTACAGTTTCCCTCACCGGGAGCGTTCGTAAATGATGGCGAGGGGCCGAATGCGGACGCCTCAACCGTTGGCTGCGTTCTAAAAAGCAGCAGAGCGGCGAAGGCGATCATGAACAAGGCGACCAACGCCACCTTTATCGCGGCCAAACGTCCATACAAAATTCTCATATAAGATAAACCCCTCGTGGTCGGTACAATGTACCTTTGACGCTCAAGATCGCTCGAAAGTCTCTAATTCTTGTCCTTTTGAAAGGATATTTGTGCTTATGACGAAAGTCAACGGCAATATCAAACATGTTTAACACCTACGGAATGTGCTTCTTTGGGATAGGGATATCCGTTGCGTTTCCGAATTGTGTGAATTGAGTACCGCCGCTCGTGAAGTAGATATACCAGGTTCCCGCCCTGTAAACCGCGATATCGTCGCGGCCGTCACCATTGTAATCCGCCGCCACAGGAACATCGCCAGTCAATCCCCAGCCAAGCAGGAATACCTGTCCGTCACTGCTTCGCAGCATGTACCAGCCGCCGTTAGACGGGCGAAATACCGCGATGTCGTCCTTACCGTCGCCGTCGAAATCGGCATTTGCGGGAATATCGCCATTTGATCCCCATGAAGCAGCAGATACCTGTCCGTTTCCGCTGTTCCATATGTACCAGGCACCGGTCGATGGCCTGAATACGGCGAGATCGCTCTTACCGTCCGCGTCATAATCACCAACCGACGGCTTGTCTCCATTCAGGCCGAAACTGATCGCAAAGAACTGCCCGTTGCTGCTGTTCTGGCGCCACCAGAACCCGGTGGACGGCCTGAATATCGAAATATCTTCCCTCTGGTCGCCGTCGAAATCGCCCGGCTGGGGAATATCGCCGTCGAGCCCGAATCCGATAGCCGAAACCGTCCCATTCGAGCTATTGATCCGGTACCAACCGCCGTTCGACGGCCGCCATACGGCGATGTCTGCCTTTCCGTCACCGTCGTAATCGCCCGGAGTCGGAATGTCGGTCGCAAGTCCGAAATTGATCGCTGTGACGCCTGCGGTCGTGCGGTTTAGCCACCAGTTGCCATCTCCGGGACGGAAAACGGACAGATCGGTCTTCCCGTCCCCGTCGAAATCGGCACGGGAACGCGGAACACCGGTTGAGCACTCAAAACTGGAGATAAAGCCTGCTCCGGAAAGCGAGATCGTGTCGATGAACCAACCCGGATTCGAACCCGTACCTGCGGTATTGTCGTCGGCACCGAAACGGAACCGCAGTCTAACTACCTTGCCGTTCGCCGCCGCGGGAAACTGAGCGATCGTCGTAACATAACCGTTGGAATTCCCGGTCCAGGCCTCGCGGCTAGCCACCGGATTGTTGCGTCCGGCACCGTTTATCCCGTTGTAGCCGTTCTGAGAGAAGGTGCCGCCGGCCGCTTTGAAGTCCAGCCATTGACCACCCGCGATGCTGAGTTCCAGGACGCCGCCATCCCAGCCTGCTTCGGTATTGAATTGATGGCGGAAGGTCATAGAAGCTGACGAGCTGGTCACCGATACCGGCGGAGCGGTCAAGTCTGTCCCGCCGCCGACAGTTGCCGGATCGAGGGCATACATCGAGTTCGGTGCGGTATCGGGGCTCGTTGTGGACGACACGAAGTTGACACCGCCTTGCGTCGCAACAGCCGACCATCCCTCCGGAACGGCAGGAACTGTAACGCCGTCGAAATCCTGGCTGGCGGTCGTAGCTCCCGGCTTGCCGATAAATATTTGCCGGACAAATGTTGCCGGGCCGAGATTGCTGTTTACATTGATAGTTACGCTGACCGTGCTGCCGCATGCAGCCCCGGAAGGCACCGTAAAGGCGATCTCACGACTAGTCAAAAGCCCGCTGAGAAGATTTCCGTAATTCGCACTTCCACCACCGACGATCTGCGCTGTAATGCCGTTGGCGGTTTGTCCGGTAGCGTTGGTTATCGGGACGGTGATCAGTACATTCTCGCCGGGCTCGGGATATCCGTCGTTGTCGCCGGATGAGTCGCTGACCGTGATCGCCGGACTCTGGAAAAGATTTGGCAGGTCGAAGGCCTCGGTAACACGTGCCGTACCGGTGCCGCCGATCGAGGTGCCGCCGACATTTTGGATACTTGCACTCGCTCCAAGGCCTCGTGTCGCAAATCCCGCCCAGACATCGGCAAGATCGGCAGCGGTGCCCGAGGCAAACGTGGCGGCAACGATAGCGTCCCGCTCGGAGACCGGTGTCGGCGAGAGCGGTGCCAGTTTCATTCCATCCATGACCAACTGCAGTATCCGGCGGTTGCCGGTTTCCCAGCCAAGCCGCTGGATCATACGGGCCCTGACCTCCCATAATGCGACGCACCAGATCTCGCCTGCATTATGGACGGCGTCTGAATTTCCGCTTACCAGCCGCGGGTCGAACGCACCGTCGCTGATATTCAATTGTGTCGCATCTATGTCGGCAAATGTCAGCGGATTGTGCGGCCGGTTGTTCTGCCCGCCAAGGGCGGTTTTTATCGCAGTAGGAAATCTCCGGATCCCGTAGTAGGTATTATTCGTCTCTCCCTGAAAGAGATAGGTGACGTAGGCTCCATTCGTCGCGATGCCGTCGATCGGGTCGTTTGGTGTCGACAACATCGCCATCCCGTAAAAATCAGACCAGCCCTCGCCCATTCCGCGTGACATATCGTTAAAGAGTCCCGATGCGTTTCCATGAAGCCGGTTAGAGACGCCGTGCATGCTCTCGTGAATGACCACGTCGGCATCCAGCGAACCGTCGATATCAGGGTTTGGGCCGGTAAAAATGAACATCTGCATTCGGCCGCGGCCGCCGTCGGCAGGTGTCGAGAAATTTGCGTTGTTCGTCCCGATCGAATCCTGCCCCTCGCCGCGAACCCTATCGCCGCCGAGGCCCTGGCCCGTAAAGTTCACGTTCTGAAAGTTCCTTGCCGCCTCGGTAAAACCTAGCCTGTAAGTCTCATCGTGAAACCAGTTAGCGGTGTAGAACATCTGCGTAACGATACCCTGCTGAAATGCCGAGCCGGGATAAGTTTGAGTTGCCGGGACAGGCGAGTCACCCGTGTTGGTATTCGGGTTCAGCGGATCGTAAGCGAATGTAAAATTTCGTGTCGGGCTTGATGCCTCGCTGTTAGGATCGATGCCGTCCGTGCCGTCACGGTCGAGGCCAGCCTGGATGGCGTTGCCGTCGGTTATCGTCGAGCCGTCAGGGATCCAACCGAGATTATTGAAGTTGTAGGGTGCTTCGTTGCCGATCCGTGTGACCGCGGTGCGGGAGATGCCCGCCCCTTGCTGCCCGCTCGGTGATGGTGGGCCCGGCGAGAACGGGAAAGGGTTGTGGGCTACATTGATCATCGCGTTCGGATTGGCGTAAACGCTGTATGTAGCCGGCTGAGTCTGATCTTCGGTAATGTTCTTACGCCAGAGCAGTGTGCCTTCTGTGTCCACGATCACGTAATAGGCGTTGGCCGGCTGCCAGATCAAAACCCGCCAGGCAGGGACGATGACGCCGGGCTCAGTCGGGAAGTACATCTTTTCCGCAGTCGTGGCCGAATCGCCGGTACCGAAAACGGATCTCAGATCGGTCGATCTCACATCGTTTCTTCGCGTGTCGAGCTTCGCGGGGTCTAGTCCAATGTGCGAGGCGGCAGCGGCGATCGCGGCACCCGCATCTCCGAAATCCACCGAAACAGCGGCGCTATCAACGCCGGGGGCGAGATTATTAATAACGCGAATTATCTCGCCAGATCTGGTGAAGCCTGCCTTGACCTCTCCGCGGAAAACGGGAATGCCGTTGATCTCCTGGTTGAGTTCGACGAACGAGAGGTTTCCGTCAGGGTTGGTGTAGTCCGCGGCGACCTTTAGACCGTCGACATCCGGACGTCTAAGTCCGACAAGCTCATTATTTTCTCGAAGGAACTCACGCAGCGTGTCTGCACGCCTTGCACCGGATGGGCCCGATAGGAATGCCTTTCCGAGCTTTGCATCGGGAGCGATCACCTCGGGGATCCGGATGTCGGTGTTGTATTCGATCTTGAGCGTCGGAACCTTTTCGCGGAGAACTGATTCGGCGCTGACGAACGCGTCGCGTATATCAGCGACCTCAGACATGGTCTTTGAACCAGAACTGCGGAATTCCGCCAAAATAGGCTGAGCAGACTTGTCTTCGCGAATATCGTAATTGGGCAATGCGGGATCGCCGCCAATTGCCGGCGGCCTTTCTTCCGCATTTGTACGAAAGACGAATGGCATCGAGCAAATTCCTGCTACAGAGGCCAATACCAGCAGTGAAAACAACGTACCGCGTGATCGTAGATCAGAAAAAATGCTCATTAGGATCCAAAAAGGCCGCAAACTTACAGCGAAGGTTTCGGTTACTTAGACGAAGACATTAAAATACAGGTTCGTCGAGAAATGCAGACCGGTTTCTTTCGCCGTAACGCCCAATTGAATCAAAATAGCTTTCCTTAGTCAAAAAAATGACCGCCAAGACGAAAACTACGGACGAGAATAGCCTGATCGAAAAGGTCTTTGGCCAGGGCGGCCTTGTCTCGCAGTTTCACGAGAGCTATGAGTACCGCGAAGGCCAAATAAAGATGGCAGAGGCGATAGCGCGGGCGTTTCGCGACAAAAGACACCTGATCGTGGAGGCCGGTACAGGAACGGGCAAGACGTTGGCGTACCTTGTGCCGGCGATCGCGGAGTCGCTCGGGACCAATAAGCGAGTGGTCATCTCGACCGGTACAAAGAACCTCCAGGAACAACTGATGGAAAAGGACATACCATTCCTTCAGCAGGTCCTGCCAAAGAAATTCTCTGCCGCATATATGAAAGGGCGGGCGAATTATGCCTGCCTGTACCGGCTTCACAAATCGGATGATCAGCCCATACTTGACGGGCTCGATGAGATCGACAGCTTTCGCGAAGTTCGCGAATGGGCGCGCGAGACCAAGGCCGGCGACCGAGCAGAACTAACTTACCTGCCGGAAAACCTGTCGTTTTGGAATCGTATCAGTGCCAAGAGCGACACTTGTATCGGGCAGAAGTGTCCCGACTTTGAGCCGTGTTTTATTACAAAGATGCGTGCCGGGGCTGAGAACGCGGACATTATCATCGTAAATCATCATCTTTTCTTTGCGGACCTGAGCGTTCGCGGAAATCAGTTTGGCAAGGTGATCCCTGACTATTCGACGGTCATTTTTGACGAGGCTCATCTGATCGAAGACATTGCTGCCGACTATTTCGGATTCCAGGTCTCCAACTTCCAGTTCGACGAGCTCGTAAAGGACGCCGCTGCGCTACCGATCTCGGATGCGATCGCTGTCAGCGGCATAATGAAGGCATGCTCACGTATAAACGGACTGACAGAGCAATTTTGGCTGCGATTCAAACAGGCACGCGAGAGCGAGGGGAGATTTCCGCTTATTGGCGACTCGCTCACCATGCGGGACCGCAACGGTGAGGAGCATCCGACCGCCCTCGGCGAGGCGTACAATGCCCTCGACGCGGCATTCGGACATCTAGAGACCTCGGTTGATGTTTTCTCCGACAAGATCCCCGAGGCGGAGAGCGTCGTCCGTCGAATACGGCAGACGCGATTTGATCTTGGCTTTATCGTAAAGCAGGCAGACAGAAATTTTGTCTACTGGCTCGAGCGACGCGGCCGAGGCATATTCCTCCAGGCGTCGCCGGTGGACGTTTCGACACTGCTCCAGGAAAAACTATTTGAAAAGGTGGAGACGTGCGTGCTGACGTCGGCAACGCTGTCGACGAACGGCAGTTTTAATTTTATTCGCGATCGCCTCGGCCTCGCGGCGGGAAAGACCGACACGCTGATCGCACCGTCGTCGTTTGACCACGAAGAGCAGGCGGTACTTTATCTGCCAAAGGGAATGCCAGATCCGCGGGCCCCGGAGTTTCCACAGGTCGCGGCTGCCGAGATCGTCAAGATACTGCATCTCACACAGGGACATGCGTTCGTTTTGTGTACAAGCAACTCGTCGATGGCGACGCTGTTTGAACTCGTCTCTTCGCGGATCGATTATCCGTGTTTCCTGCAGGGCACGATGGCGAAGAGCGGCCTGCTTGAGAGATTTCGAAATACGCCGAATGCTGTGCTCTTTGCTACGTCGAGTTTTTGGCAGGGTGTCGATGTTCGCGGCGATCAACTCTCATGCGTGATCATCGACAAACTGCCATTCGCAGTGCCGACCGATCCGATCGTAGCCGCACGCAGCAAGTTCATCGACGACAATGGCGGAAGGTCATTCTTCGACTACAGTGTGCCGCAAGCGGTCATATCTCTGAAGCAGGGAATTGGCCGCCTCATCCGCAGTCGTACCGACCGCGGCGTAATAGCTATCCTTGACCCGCGATTAAGAACGAAGCCGTACGGCCGCGATTTTCTCCAGAGTCTGCCGAGAATGCGGATCGTCAGTGAACTAGACAGTGTCGGAACTATTTTTGATGGAGGTACTCGCTCTCAGTGAAAACTCGAACCATATTGCTTTTCGTTGCAGCAGTTTTCGGGTTGTCGCTTCAAGCGATGGGCCAGGTCCAGGACAAACCGCTGCGCTCGGAGCTACTTGCTATGCGAAAAGCCGACCAGGATGCTCGAAATTCATGTTCCGGCGATGCCGATGAGCAACTCAGGTGCTACGTAAAGATATCCGAGACCGTCGACAAGCCTAATACCAAGCGGTTGAATGAGATCTTTGATGCATTTGGATTTCCGTCGGTCCGTCGTGTTGGAGTCGATGGGGTTGAAGCCTATTACCTTTTGTTACAGCACTCAAATGACATCGCACTCAAACAAAAGTGCCTCCCGGCAATTAAGCGTTTGTTCGAACGCAAGGTGATAACTGCTATCGATTATTCCAATTTCACCGATCGCCTCCTGGTCAACCTGGGACGGCCACAGGTCTATGGAGCGAACTTTGATATGAGGGATGGCAAATTGGTAATGAGTCCGACAGTTGACCCAAAGAATCTCGACAAACGCAGAAAGGCGATCGGACTGCCGCCGATCGCTGAATACGTTAAGATATTAAAAGAAGCTTACAAACTTGAGGTAGTGTTAACGCAAGAGAACTAGCTGTTTTATGCCCGGATTTTACGAAGTAATGATCGAACGCAATTTCTCCTCCGCGCACCAACTGCGCGGATACAAGGGAAAGTGCGAAAACCTGCACGGCCATAATTACAAGATCGAGATCTTTGCCAAGGGCGAGGAACTGAACAATATCGGTTTGCTGATCGATTTCGGCGATCTTAAATCCGCGGCGGACGAGATCGTAAAGTATCTCGATCACCGAAATCTGAATGAGCTTCCTCCCTTTGACGAAGAGCTAAATCCCTCCGCCGAAAACATAGCTAAGTACTTTCACGAGTACCTTAATTCACGGATCGCTGACGATCGCGTGCGTGTCTATAAGGTCCGCTGCTACGAGACGCCGACAAGCGTCGCAACCTACCAGGCCGATTGACCCCGCAGAACAACAACGAACGCTGGTAGTACTTTGGCGTACCGTTCGATAATAGCGAGATCAGGGCTATCAAATTTTGTAAGTACAAATAGATCCAAGGATGAAAAGATTTTCCGACTACATATTGGTGTGTATTATCATTCTGGCCGGGGCCACCATTCAGGCATACGGACAGGATCGCGTCGCGGGTACCGTCAAGGATCAGAACGGAGCGGTTGTTGCTGGCGCCCGCGTCTCAGTTACAGGATCGAGTGCGAACGCCGGCCTGACGACCATTACGAGTGTCGGCGGGACCTTCCTCTTTCACGGCTTGTCGGCAGGTCAGCACGAACTCACGGTCTCGGCGACCGGATTCAGGACGGCGACCAAGACAATAAATGCCGGATCGACGGATGTCGAGATCGTCCTTGAGGTTGGTGAAGCACGGGTAACAGTGTCCGCAGAGGTCGGTTCGGCGGAAGAGACACGAAATGTGCCCCAGCCGGTGAATGTCATCACGTCCGATCAGGTAATTCAGCGGGCCGGCTCGGTCCTTGCTCAAGCCGGCAAAGAGGAAGTCGGCCTCAATTATCAGCGTACGAGCCCGACGCTGGGGGCGATCGTCATTCGCGGCCTGACAGGCAAGAATGTCGTCAATTACGTCGATGGCGTCCGCTACACCCATAGCGGGCAGCGAGGCGGGATCAACACATTTTTCAATTTGAACGACCCGAGTACGCTTCAGGCTATCGAGGTCGTTCGCGGGCCTAACGGCGCTCAATACGGGTCTGACTCATTGGCAGGCACTGTGAACCTGATCTCCAAGTCGCCGGTCTACGGATTTACTGAGCCCGAGTTTCATGGCGAAATTAACCCGACACTCGCTGCTGCCGACCGCAGCTACGGAACGTCGGCCCTCTTGAGCTATGGAACGAGAAAGTTTGGCGGCTACGTGGACGTCTACGGGCGCAATGTCGGTAATATTCGCACTGCTGACGGGGTCGATTCGCACTCGGCGATCGCTCGATTTCTGGGACTGCCATCGACAATCCTCTATAAGCGAAATCCCTACACCGGTTTTAAGCAGTATGGCATTTCTACCAGGGTCAATTATTCCCCTGAAGACGATCAGCAACTGGTTTTCTTCTATCAAAGGGGTCAGCAGGACGGCGGCAAGCGCTTTGACCAGCTTTTGGGCGGCGACGGCAATTTGATCGCAGACCTGCGCAACCTGATGCTCGATTTTGGGTATTTCAGGTATGCGACACAGAGGATCGGCATTTTCGACAGCTTGTCATTGACGGCCTCTTACAACAGCCAGCGTGAGGAGCGTGTAAATCAGGGCGGGCAGGGAAATCCTTTCGGCGATATCACGCATCAGTACGAGCGCACGTCCACCTATGGGATAAGCGGATTCCTCGACAAGCACATAGGTAGCAGCAACACCTTCCTTATCGGGGCAGACTATTATTTCGAGAAGATCAATTCACCCGCATACACGGTAAACGGGAGCACGTTCGCGGTTTCATTGTCCCGTCCGCGCGTGCCGGACGATTCGACGTTTCGCCACGGCGGTGTGTTTATTCAGGACCAATGGAACGCGATCGCTGACCGACTGCGCATAACCGGGGCCCTCAGATATAGCGGAATGTCATACAGGGCCGACGGGTCAAAAGCGCCTGTCGTGGGCGGGCGGCAGCTTTGGACGAGCGACGAGTTGACGGCGGGCGGCATCGCCGGCCGGATCGGCGCCGTGATCAGAGCGAATGAGAATTTCAGCTTTGCATTCAATTTTGCCAGAGGGTTCCGGTACCCGAGCATGACCGATCTGGGAACACTTGGCCTGACGGGTGACGGTTTCGAGGTAGATCATATTACTGCAGGGTCTCTCGGCGGAACGATCGGTTCGACGGCCGGGGCTGATGCCGTGAATACAGGCATTCCGGTCGAAAAGCAACGCTCCGAGATAAGCAACAATTACGATTTTGGCGTTCGCTATGACCACAAGCGGGTGAATGCGAGCTTTACCGTATTTCGCCTCGATATTAATGACGCTATAGTCAAGCAGGCGCTGATCCTGCCCGCCGGAGCGGTCGGCAGACTACTCGGCACCGAGGTCATCACAAGCCAAAACGCTAATGGCGCGGTATTTGTTGCTGCTGCCAGCAACCCCGTTCTTGTCAGAGCGAATTACACCGACGCGAAAACGTGGGGCATAGAGTACGACATGACCGCCAAGCTGGCCGAAAGATGGAAGCTCAAGGCTAACTACACGTACGTGCGCGCCGAGGACAAAGCAACCGGCCTGCCCCCGAACATCGAGGGCGGGACGCCTCCGCCAACGGCCTTTATCAGCCTGCGATATGACCGCTCGAGATTCTGGATCGAGGCCTACTCGACATTTGCCGGAAGACAGGACCGATTTTCGAGCGGTGACCTGGCGGACCGCCGCACTGCGGCCCCGCGGTCGCGTGCCCAGATCGAGAATTACTTCAGACGCGGGGCCTGTACGCTTGGGCTGACCTTCAACGCCGCCGGTACATGTAATGCCAACGTCAGCACGTACACCCTTCGCCCGACAGGCGAGAATATCACTCAGGTACTCACCAGAATTCTCGGGCCGACCTTTACGTCGAATGTCCTTTTTTCGCATCTGCCGGGTTACGGCATTGCCAACCTTCGCGGCGGGATTGTCTTGAATGAAAAGGCAAGCGTGTACTGGGCGTTCGAGAATATCTTTGACCAGTTCCATCGTAACCCAAGCTGGGGCATCGACGGGACGGGACGGAACTTCACGACCGGCCTGCGGGTCAAGTTCTAGATCCGGGAGCTTTCTTGTCCTCCTTCATTTTGGCCGCGCCGAAAGTTCTCAGCGCGGCCACTTTTTTCAGGACTTTACCGTTATGGTCTCGGTCGCGGTTGCCGAACACTCGGTTCCGTCGCTGCAGGTGACCTTGACCGTTACGGTTATGACCAAGGTCCCGCCCTTTGTGACCTCGACTATCAGCTTTCCGCTCTTGTCCGTGCCCTCACGTATCTTGTAGGTCGCCGTACTTCCGGCCCCGATAGACCAGGTGGTAGAGATCCCCTGAACGGAGCATTTTGAGCCGGTGCAGTCGGCTCGCTTCATATTTGCCGCGAACGTATTTTCGGTCCCGCTGCCGGCGTCACCTCTCTTGGTATCCGAGGTGATGGCCGGCTTAGCAAATTCGCAGTTACATTTGCACTTTTCCTGGCTCCCAACAGGCTGGCCCTTATTGATCGAGGCCGTGACGCTAAACGCCCCGCTTGACGTGCCGGTAAGGTCAAAGTCCCTCACGAATGTGCCGTCTGGCGAGATCTGCCTTGGCTCGATCTGAATGATCTGCAGGTTTCCGCCCTGCATATTGGCTGTACCCGTTGTTACCAGCCGAAAGGGGATCGATTCACTCTCGCCCTTAAGACCTTTTATCTCAAGGTGAACATTTGTCCGTTCTCCCTTCCTCAGAGTAGTTTTTGTCGCGCTGAGGGCAACAGAAAGCAACCTGACAGTGCCCGACTTCTGGTTTCCCGTCTCGCCGATGTTTATGTCAGTCGGGCCCGAAAGATCGGTTGGGACTCGGAATACGGTTTGACGCGGGGATTCGGCTATGATGTCGACGGGCCTTCCACCAAGGGAACAACTGGTGTTTGACGAATTTCCGTCGAACATCCCCGGGACCGAAAGCGGCCTGCCCGTTTGCCCGAGCTTAGGTAATTGAAGATCAGGCACCGACGGAGGCTTTATGGTGTTGATCGGCAGATTGCCCGATGAAACCAGCTTACCGTCATTGCCGACGACATCGACTATTCTTATCAGGAACTTTGATGGCGGCCGTGTCTGGGGCATCGGCGGCATCCAGTCGAAACGCGGATTACCAACCGGCACCTCCGTCTTTTCGTCAAGGCGAAGGACCATTCCTCTGAGTATCCCGTCATTTTTTGTCTTCTCGGAATCGTCCCGCCCATAAGGTTCCGTCGTAACGGTACCCGATATCGTGTCCCCGGCGGCCATATCATCCGGCAGATTTATTTTTATTTTCCCTTGTACCAGATCAAATACCAGCACCTGCAGCCCGTCAGATGTTGTTACGCTGGCCGGTTTGGATTGCTGTGCGAACACTGCTTGGGCCGACAGCAAGAATAGACAGACCGCAACACCGACTCGCGCGGCCGCGGTTTTAGCAAGATATCTCATCGCTCGATCCCTCCATTCGCTTCCGCCGGAGAATTCGAAGCATGGCCCGCCCTGTTATACCGGCGGATAACTAAGCTCCCAATATCATTCAAACAGTTCTAAAAATATGATCTGCGTCACATTTCAGAGATCCCGTTGAATAGAACGTGGTTTCGAGAGCGTATATGCTGATTTGAAATAATGTTCTTTCCTGTCAGAAAATGTGACGTACGTCCTAAATCCTGTTAACAAGTTCGAATAAAATACCGCGAGAGGGTGTTTTTTTAAGATATGGCTACTTCCAAAAAAAATCATAAATATGTTTATTTCTTTGGCGGCGGAAAGGCCGATGGTAATGGATCAATGAAACCCTTGCTCGGCGGCAAGGGAGCAAATCTTGCTGAGATGGCCGGGCATCCGGAGCTGAGACTGCCGGTCCCGCCGGGTTTTACGGTGACGACCGAGGTATGCACTTATTTTTACGATAATAAGAAAAAGTATCCGGCCGAGCTGCAAAAGCAGGTCGAGGACGCTCTGAAAAAGGTCGAGCGGCTCGCGGGCCGCAAATTCGGCGACGCAAAAGATCCGCTGCTCGTTTCGGTGCGTTCCGGTGCACGTTCGTCGATGCCCGGAATGATGGAGACCGTACTCAACGTCGGACTGACCGAGGAGACGATCAAGGGACTGATCGACAAAAGCGGCGACGAGCGGTTCGCTTATGACGCTTACCGACGGCTGATCATGATGTACGCCGATGTCGTGATGGAAAAGGCGGCCGGCATCGAGCCAAAAGGCGGCAAGGGAATTAGAAAGCTGCTCGACGACAAGCTCGACGCCGTCAAAAAGGCGAGCGGGCACAAAGCTGACACCGACCTCACGGTCGCGGAACTCAAGAAGCTGATCGTCGAATTCAAAAAGACTGTCAAGAAGGTGCTCGGTGCCGAGTTTCCGGACGATCCGTGGCAGCAGCTCTGGGGCGGCATCGGAGCGGTTTTCAGCAGCTGGAACGGCAAGCGTGCCGTCGAATATCGCCGCATCGAGCACATCCCCGACGAATGGGGAACCGCTGTGAATGTTCAGGCGATGGTCTTCGGCAATATGGGCGATGACAGCTGCACGGGCGTTGCTTTCACGCGAAATCCCGGCAACGGCGAGAACAAATTCTACGGTGAATTTCTCGTCAACGCGCAGGGCGAAGACGTGGTCGCGGGCATTCGCACGCCGGCTCCGGTCAACGAATATTCCAAGAACGCTCAGAGCAGGCACTTCAAGACGCTCGAAAAGCTGATGCCCGAGCTTTACAAGGAGCTTTTCGAATATCAAAAACGGCTCGAGCGGCATTACAAGGACATGCAGGACATTGAGTTCACCATCGAAAAAGGGAAGCTCTACATGCTGCAGTGCCGCGTCGGTAAGCGAAACGGCGTCGCCGCCGTGCGGATGGCGACCGAGATGTTTACCGAAAAGCTGATCGATATCAACACGGCGATAATGCGCGTCGGGCCGAATCAGCTTGTCGAACTTCTGCTGCCGATGATCGACCCGAAAGCGGAGCTTCTGACCAAGCCGATCGCGAAAGGCTTGCCGGCAGGGCCGGGCGGAGCCCGCGGACGAGTAGTCTTTTCCTCGCAGGACGCGGTCGCCTGGGCACAGAAAGGTGAAAAGGTCATCCTCGTTCGCGAAGAGACTTCGCCCGAGGACGTCGACGGCATGCATAAATCGCAGGCAATTCTAACGACGAAAGGCGGCATGACGTCGCACGCGGCCTTGGTCGCACGCGGCTGGGGCAAATGCTGCATCGTCGGCTGCGGCGACATCGAGATCAATCATGAAGCCCGCGTCTTTCACACGAATACAGGCGTTGTCGTTCACGAGGGCGATTGGCTCAGCCTCAATGGAACCAAAGGCCTGATCTACGAAGGCAGCCTGCCGCTGGTCGATATCGACATCGACAAAAACCAGTCGTACAAGGACCTGATGAAGCTGGTTGATAAGGTGAAGGTGCTCGGAGTCCGTGCAAATGCCGAGACGCCCGAGGACGCAAACCACGCGATGAAATTCGGTGCCGAGGGCATCGGGCTATTCCGTACGGAACATATGTTCTACGGCGAGGGCGGCGAGAAACCGCTCTTCCTGCTGCGAAAAATGATCGTCAGCAAGTCGGAAAAGGAACGCCGCATCGCTCTAGATGAGCTTTATCAATACGTCAAGAAAGACGTTAAAGACACGCTCAAGGTGATGAAAGGAAGGCCGGTGACGATCCGGCTGCTCGATCCGCCGCTGCATGAATTCGTGCCGCATGATAAGGCGAAGCTTCAGGCGTTGAGCAAGGAGCTTGGCATTTCGATGAGCGTTCTGCGACGCCGCGTGATCGCTCTTCACGAGAATAACCCGATGCTCGGCCATCGCGGCGTGAGATTAGGGATCAGCTATCCCGAGATCACCGAGATGCAGGTCCGTGCTATCCTCGAGGCCGCCGCCGAGCTTATTAAGGCGGGCAAAAAGGCATTGCCCGAGATCATGGTGCCGGTAACGTGCACATTTAATGAGCTGTCGCACCAACGAGTGATCGTCGATCAGGTGTACAAAGAGGTCTGTGCGAAGCAGAAGCTTAAGAAGATACCGTATCTCTACGGCACTATGATCGAGACTCCGCGAGCCGCTATTCGCGGGCAGCTGATGGCGCAGGTCGCTGACTTTTTCAGCTACGGAACGAACGATCTGACGCAGATGAGCTTTGGGTTCAGCCGCGACGACATCGGCGGATTCTTGCCGAAATATCTGGACCTCGGCATTTTGCCGTACGATCCGTTCCAGACGATCGACACCGACGGCATCGGCGAGCTAATTCGTATGGGGATCCAGCGGGGCCGAGCCGTCAAGCCGAAGCTCAAGGTCGGCATCTGTGGTGAACACGGCGGCGATCCGGACAGCGTTCATTTCTGCCACAAGCTGGGAATGGACTATGTGAGCTGTTCGCCGTTTCGCGTGCCGATCGCAAGATTGGCGGCGGCCCAGGCGGCGATCGAGGCGAAAGGATAAAGGAGAAAGGATAGAGGATAAAGGAAACAGAAGAAAGGCGGAGAGTTAGTACTCTCCGCCCATCAAATTTGGTGGCTTCAGACCTGATCGCAACACAGGTTGTAATCGCTACGGTTGCTCGATTCCTCGCCTAGCCGGGTTCACAACACAAACCTTGTGCGGGGCCTGAAGCCATATGGCGGAAAGGGTGGGATTCGAACCCACGGAACCCGTTAAGGCTCACAGCATTTCCAATGCTGCCAATTCAACCACTCTTGCACCTTTCCGCGAAAATAAATTGTCAATTTTATCGGCTGTTATTCCTCGACGGTCTCTATGACCGTTTCTTCGATCACGACGACCTCGGCACCGCCGGAACCAACTTCATCATCGCCTGAAAGCCAGGTGTAGACAAAACCTGCCAGCAACGCCCCCAATATTGGTGCTACCCAGAAAAGCCAAAGCTGCGTCAATGCCCATCCCTGAACAAAAACTGCGGGCCCGGTACTTCTTGCAGGATTGACGGATGTGTTGGTAACCGGAATGGATACCAGGTGGATCAGCGTCAGGCAGAGCCCGATCGCCATGGGGCCAAAGCCCTTTGGAGCCAGTTTGTGCGTGGCTCCGAGGATCACGATCAGGAAAAAGAAGGTCAGAACGACCTCGGCGGTAAATCCGCCTAACGCACCGTACTTTCCGGGTGAGTGGTCACCGAAACCATTAGATGCGAAGCCGCCAGCCAGCGAGAATCCCGCCTTATCACTGGCGATGACGTAAATGATGCCTGCTCCCGCTATTGCCCCAAGCACCTGGGCGACGATGTATGGCAAGATGTCCTTCGCTTCAAAACGCTTGCCCGCCCACAGACCTAATGTGACTGCAGGGTTGAAATGACCGCCCGAAATATGGCCGAGAGCATACGCTCCGGTCAGGACCGTTAATCCAAACGCCAGGGAAACGCCCGTAAAGCCGATCCCAAGATTCGGAAAAGCAGCAGCCAGGACAGCACTGCCGCAGCCGCCGAGCACCAGCCAAAGCGTGCCCAGGAACTCTGCCGACAACCTCTTGCTCAATGGCATAAGGAAAATCCTCCAGAATCAAGTTTTTATCGAGTACGGCGCGATGATAACCGATAATCTTTCAAAGAACAAAACAGTTGGCTGCCGGCACAGAGTTCATCGGCGTGGTCATACGCCCGATCTCCGGTTGCCTTCGGCCAACTGCCGACCAACTCTAAGTGGCGGAGAGGGTGGGATTCGAACCCACGGTACCCGTTAAGGCACAACAATTTTCGAGACTGCCCGATTCAACCACTCTCGCACCTCTCCGCGCGAACTTACGATTCTAACGGTTTGGCGTCAGGGATTTCAAGTATCGGCGGAATAAATATGAATTAAGCTTGGGAAAGGGCGTTCGGCTAGCGGCGGGCCTTGAAGAATTCCTGCATCATACGACGGCAGTTGTCTGCCAACACGCCGCCTCGGATCTCGATCTGGTGATTAAGGCCCGGATTATCACAGACACGGAATAGCGTCTCGACCGCGCCGAAGCGCTCGTCCGCTGCACCGTACACCAGACGTTTGACCCGGGCATTGACGAGTGCACCGGCACACATCGCACATGGCTCGATCGTCGTGTAGACTGTCGTGCCGGCCAGCCTGTAGTTTCCGAGCCTGATCGCGGCGGTTCGAAGCGCAAGTATCTCCGCGTGGGCTGTGGGGTCGACGTTCTTGATCGTACGATTTGAGGCGGCAGCGAGGATCTTGCCATCCGAGTCAACGATGACCGCTCCGACCGGTACTTCGCCGACCTTTTCAGCGTCGCGGGCCATACCGATCGCCCGCCACATCCATTTCTCGTCTTCGTCGTCTGTCATCACAAGTGAGTTTAGCTAAAGTGCAGATTTCTTGCATCCAAATACCTAAAATGTTAAACAATATGTTAGCTGACTTCTTGTCCCCTTCGAGAGGTAAACCGCGCCACATATGAACGACGAGGTTCGTACAGGAACCCAGGCTGTCGACTCTGATATTCACATAACGAATGTCCCGCAGTCTTTTCGCGCTTTTGCCGAAGAGGTGCAGAAGAGACACCAAAAGCCTCGGACCACTCCTCTCACGATCCCACAAAAACTTCAGCCGGCGGAATTCAACACTGCGATGGTTCATTTCTATCGCGGCGAGATACAGCGATCCAATATTTGGCGGAACAGGTTAGACGCTACGACAAACTGGGCGGTCATCACGGCAGGCGCGACACTGTCATTTGTATTTAGCTCGCCCGATAATCCGCATTTCGCGATCCCGATCAACACGATCCTCGTTTCGATCTTTTTGTTCATGGAGGCGAGGCGATACCGATATTACGAGGTTTGGGCCAATCGCGTACGCGTACTGGAAACAGGGTATTTTGCCCCCATGCTCTCGCACCGGACCATTCCGCCGGACAAGGAATGGGCCGAGCATATATCCGCCGATCTCTTGTCGCCCCACTTTACGATCAGCGTCGCTGAGGCTGTGGGCCGGCGGTTGCGCGCCAATTATCTTTGGATCTTTATACTGCTCGCCCTTTCGTGGACGTTGAAGATCTATATTCATCCATCACCTATCCCGACAACGTCTGAAGCCGATCGCCGTGTGTTTTGGGAGATACTTTCGCAGAGGGCAACCGTCGGACTTGCTCCGGGATGGCTTGTGATCGTTGCAGGCGCGATATTTAACCTGGCGATCATCCTGGTTGCCTTTGGGACGTTGAAGCTCAAGGACGCTTCGAGTGAGGTGTTGCCGTCCGAGGCACTTGAGTGGCATCCTCTAAAACAGGTATCTGACTGGGCCGAGAGCAGCCTGAAACGACGAAATACGATCAGGCGTTCAAAGAAAGCACGCAACCGGATGCGGTCGGTTCACAAAACCGAGGGCTAGCAACTTTGTAAGTTGCCGGTGGTGCTGTTCACTTTTCTACTAAACAAAACAACAGAGGAAACAACTACTTTTATGTCAACTGATCTGGAATCACGCGGAGATGCGCTGGAAAACGAGTATTTTTACCGCAAAGAACAAGAACTGATCGCCAAGATGAAGGCGAAGATCGAGGAAGAGAACGCAAAGAACCTTGAGATCAAATGCCCGAAGTGCGACGGTACGCTCATCGAGGCAGATTTTCAGACGATCAAGATCGACGTCTGTAATAAATGCTCCGGCGTGTGGCTGGATCCCGGCGAACTCACCCAGATCGTCGGTAAAGAGGACGAACAGGGTGGCTGGTTTGGAAAGTTGTTCGGATAGGAGACGACGATGACCAAAGCGAAGTTCACTGCCTTGAGTCTCGCGGCCTGGTTTCTCTTTGTTGCCGCATCCGCGGCGGGATATGCTCAGGCGCCGGCGGCAAAGCCGCTCGCTGCCAATGTCCAAGAGTCAAAGCTCACGAGCAAACTAATGGGCCGCGACATGCCCTACCGCGTCGTGTTGCCAAAGGGCTATAACGATGGCAAGGGGACTTCGCCGCGTTATCCTGTCGTCTATCTGCTGCATGGATTGACGGGCCATTACAGCAACTGGACAGACAGGACGAAGGTCGCGGAACTCGCTTTGGGCCACAATTTCATTATCGTGACGCCCGAGGGTGATAACGGCTGGTATTCGGATAGCGTGACGACGGCCACAAACAAGTACGAGAGCTATATTGTCAGCGAACTCGTACCGCAGATCGATGCGCGATACAGGACACTTGCCGACCGCGAACACAGGGTGATCGCAGGCCTCTCTATGGGAGGCTATGGTTCGTTGAAATTCGGGTTAAAGTATCCGCAGTTGTTTTCGCTTGTTGGAAGCTTCAGCGGGGCTCTGGGAGCAACAGACTTCGATCGGGGTATGTCTGAGTCGGAGGCGCCGACCTCATTCTTTGGGATCGTTCGCGCGAGTCTGACTGCGGCGTTCGGCCCTCCCGGCGGTGAAGCCCGAAAGGCGAACGATATATTCGGGATCGTCCGCGGGATGTCGACGGAGCAACTCAAGTCGCTGCCTTATATTTATCAGTCGTGCGGTACCGAAGACCCGCTGATCCAGAACAACCGTGACTTTATGGCGTTGATCCTCGAGAAGAAGATACCGCACGAGTATCGTCAGCATCCGGGCGGCCATGACTGGACATTTTGGGACGAACAGATCAGGGAATTCCTGAATGTTGCGGAACGAAGGGTAAAAAAATGATGTTTTTCAAACGATCTTTGGCCATGGCGGCCATGGTGTTATTGCTTGCCGCGGCAGCACTTTCGCAATCGAAGACAGATGTGAACGACCGCAATGCGGCGAGAATGCTGCTTGGCAAACACAAGATATCGCTGCAATGGATCAGCTGGGACTACTTCGGAAAAGCCGTTGTTACCAACAAGGGCGGCGTGTATTCGCTGAAGGGTGAGCAGAAGGGGCGGGGCAATACTGACTTCGTTACGGTTGACGGCCGGATCACCCAGATCAATGCGAAGGACTTCAAATTTGACGGTACGATCGTGACACAGGTGAGCCACATCAACGGCGGAAAACCGTGCGAACGCAAAGGCGAGATGACATTTCGGATCACCAGCAACCGCCGATACTGGCGGTTGAAGGAGATGGACAATCCGTGCGACACGGCTGCGGATTACGTCGATATTTATTTTCG
>CAZJFB010000025.1:35519-40599 GCA_964545145.1 uncultured Chloracidobacterium sp.
GCGATCGACCTGGCGTACGTTGCGTGTGGACGCTTCGACGGGATGTGGGAGGAAGGCTTAAATCCGTGGGATGTCGCGGCCGGTGTGCTGCTTATCGAGGAATCGGGCGGGCAGGTCAGCTACTACGATGGTTCAAAGCTTAGTGTCTATACGCCGCCGCTCCTTGCCAGCAATGGCCTGATTCACACACAGATGTCTCGAGTACTTATCAGCTAGACGCACTTTATCCTTTATCCCTTATCCTTTATCCTTTAATCAATGTCCTGGTTTCGCAGAGACAAACCGAAGATCGACGCTCAGGAGAATGACGAGGAACAAACCGTCAGGACCGAGGGCATCTTTGTTAAGTGTCCTGAGTGCGAGAGCGCTCTGTACCGCCGTGAACTGACCGAGTCGCATGAGGTCTGCACGCATTGCGGATACCATTTTCGCTATTCGGCAGAGGGGCGGCTTGAGGACCTGTTTGATGACGGCCGCTATGAAAAGCTTGATGAAGAAGTTACATCAGGCGATCCGCTCGAATTTTTTGATTCCAAGCCTTACAAGGACCGAATTGAGCAGGCAAAAAGCTCTTCGGGACTCCCTGAGGCGATCGTCTCTGGTAAGGGGTTCGTTGGCGGCCACCTGGTTTATTCGGCGGCGATGGACATGTCTTTCATCGGCGGATCTATGGGTTCGGCGGTCGGCGAAAAGATAACAAGGCTGATCGAACGTGCGACGGAAACCAGAGGCGCTGTCGTAATATTCGCCGCATCCGGCGGAGCTCGAATGCAGGAAGGTACGCTCAGCCTGATGCAGATGGGCAAGATCTCGGCTGCTCTCGCCCGATTGCACGAGGCGCGCCTGCCATTCATCTCAGTGCTCACCGACCCGACGACAGGCGGCGTGACCGCTAGTTTTGCAATGCTCGGCGACGTAAACCTCGCCGAACCGAAAGCCCTGATCGGATTCGCCGGGCCGCGTGTGATCGAACAGACCATTCGCCAAAAGCTTCCGAAAGGCTTTCAACGCAGCGAGTTCCTTCTCGAACACGGCATGATCGATCGCGTCGTCGATCGCCGGGAAATGAAGCAGACGATCGTGCGAATGCTTGATTTCATGATGAACAAGGCCGTTGCGTGATCCACCATCCCTATGCTGACCGACATCCTTGCCGATCTCTACGAACGCGATCTGAACAAACTCAAGGCTGAGATCAGCCTTTACGCCGACGAAGCCGACCTCTGGAAGAAACCGGGCACTGTGCCAAACTCGGCAGGGAATCTCTGTTTGCATATCAACGGCAACCTTCAACATTTCTTTGGGGCCGTTCTTGGCGGCACCGGCTATGTCAGGGATCGCGATGCCGAGTTTTCTTCGACCGGCGTGCCGCGCGACACGATGCTCGCCGACATCGACACGACTCTCGCCGTCGTTAGGTCAACCCTTTCGAAACTGAATGACGAGGACCTTGCCGCGACCTATCCGATCGAGGTTTTCGGCAAGCCTATGACGACCGGCTTTTTTCTCACACATCTCGCAACGCACCTGACCTGGCATTTCGGACAGATCAGTTATCACCGCCGCACGGTCTCGGCTGCATAGTTTGTGAACTTCCGCGAATCCGAATCATATCTTTACTCGCTCGGCAACGAGGTCGAGGCAATGAAACTCGGGCTCGAGAATATCCGAACGCTTCTCGCCGCTCTCGGCGACCCGCAAGACAAATATCTCAAGGTCCAGGTTGCCGGCACGAACGGGAAAGGCTCGGTCTGTGCGTTCCTGAATTCGATATGTCTTGAGGCTGGGATAAAGACCGGTTTGTACACCTCGCCGCATCTCGTTTCGATAACTGAAAGAGTACGAATTAGCGGTGTCGATATCAGCGAGGACGAGTTTGCACGTCTTGCGTCGCATGTTCGCGAGACCGCGGAACGGCTGCTCGCGAACGGTACGTTAGCCTATCGTCCGACATTCTTCGAACAGGTCACGGCGATCGCCCTGGTCGCATTTGCCGAAGCGAAGGTTCAACTGGCAATTCTCGAAACCGGCCTCGGCGGACGGCTAGACGCCACAACAGCAGCAAATGCCGAGATCGCCGCGATCACGCGGATCGACCTCGATCATCAGGAGTATCTCGGCGAAACGATCGAAGAGATCGCGGCTGAAAAGGCGGCCATCATCGATCAGTGGACAAAAAACGTTGTCCTCGGTGAACAGGAAGCGAAGGTTCTAAAGATATTGTTGAATCGATGCCGACAGTTTGGACTCTTTCCAGACTCTGCTCAAAAAAGCTTTATGCCTGTTCAAAAGATCTTTAGCAAAACATCCAAAGTTTACGAAATGGACAAAGTCCCTCCCAGAGACCTTGGTGTGAAGCTCGGACTGGCTGGAACTCATCAAACTGAGAATGCCTACACGGCGGTCATCATTTCAGGTGTTCTTACGATGGACTACGATTTCGTCATCTCTGATGATCAGGCGAAAGCGGGATTAACAAATACGAAGCATCCCGGTCGACTTGAATATCAGGGCCGATACCTCTTCGACGGCGCACATAATGTGAACGGGGCAACGGCTCTGGCCGCGTATCTCGACGAGTTTGAGTCGCGGCCGATAACAATGATATTCGGCGCGATGCGCGACAAGGACATACGCGAGATCGCAAGCATCCTGTTTCCGAAGGCCAGGGAACTCATTCTCACTCAGCCCGCAAATTCGCGCTCGATGACCGCACAAGAGCTTGCCGCGTATGTTCCGACGGCCATCGAAGGTGATAGGTGTTTTCTCACATCGAATGTCCCCGATGCACTTGCCAGGGCTCGAGAGGTTGCGAGCGAGAATTCGATCATTCTCATCACCGGTTCGCTGTATCTGGTTGGCGAAGCGAAAGGAATATTGAATAATTGAGTTATGTATAAGTTAGTACTCATTCGTCACGGCGAGAGCCAGTGGAACAAGGAAAACCGGTTCACGGGCTGGAAAGACGTCGATCTTTCAGATAAAGGACGTGAAGAAGCTCTTGCGGCCGGTAAGCTGCTGAAAGCAGAGGGCTTTACGTTCGACGAGGCGTACACGTCCGTCCTCAAGCGAGCGATCCGCACGTTGTGGTCGATACTCGACGAAATGGACCTGATGTGGATACCGCAGACAAAATCGTGGCTGCTCAACGAACGTCATTACGGCGGCCTTCAGGGCTTGAACAAGGCGGAGACGGCCGCGAAATACGGTGACGAGCAGGTCCTGATATGGCGGCGCAGCTATGACGTGCCTCCGCCTGAGCTGGATTCGTCGGACGAGCGTTGGTTGGGCAATGATCCGCGATACGCGGGCATCGAAAATTTCCCCAAGACCGAGTGCCTTAAGGACACCGTCGCACGGGTCGTTCCGTACTGGGAATCTGAGATCAAGCCCAAGGTCGCCGCCGGACGGCGTCTGATAGTCGCTGCCCACGGCAACAGCTTGCGCGCCCTCGTCAAGCACCTGGACGGCATTCCGGACGATGAGATCGTAAAGCTCAACATCCCGACAGGCGTACCTCTCGTTTACGAATTCGACGATGATATGAGCCCGCTCAGGAACTACTATCTTGGCGATGCCGAGGCGATCAAGGCGGCACAGGACGCGGTCGCAAATCAAGGCAAGGCCGCATAGCTATGTGGCAAAAAGCCGTTTTCTTTCTACTGATCGCCTTTATTCTCTCGCCGTGGGGTTCGCCCGTTTACGCTCTTGCTTTGGGCCTGGCGATGGCCCTTACGATCGGCAATCCTTTCCCTGCCGTTACCGGAAAGCCGGCCAAGTATCTGCTTCAGATATCGGTCGCCATGCTTGGATTCGGAATGGACCTAAGCTCGGTTTACCGTGCCGGAAAGGACGGTATCGGCTTTATTCTATTCGTCGTTGCGACCGCCCTTGTTCTCGGTTATCTTCTCGGCAAGGCACTGAAGGTGTTGCCTCGTGTGCGAACACTTGTTGCGTCAGGTACGGCGATCTGCGGCGGCAGTGCGATCGCGGCGATCGGGCCGGCGATCAAGGCCGAGAATGACGAGATGACGGTCTCGTTGGGAACGATCTTTGTGCTGAATGCCATCGCGCTTTTTGCGTTCCCGCTGATCGGACACTCGCTCGGGCTTTCGCAGCAGCAGTTTGGCCTCTGGGCGGCAGTGGCGATACAAGATACGAGCAGCGTGGTCGGTGCAGCGACGTCTTTCGGGGCCGAATCGCTGGCCGTGGCCACCACTGTGAAACTGGCCAGAACACTATTCATCATCCCTCTTGCTATTGCCCTTGCCTTCTATCACCGCGACGAGGGAGCTAAGTCAAAAGTCACGCTTCCATGGTTCATCTTTTTCTTTCTCGGAGCCGCGGCGGTCAGGACCTATGGCTCTTCACTCATATTTCCCAGTCTCCTCGACTCATTTGTGAATCTCGCAAAAGCAGGGCTTGCGGTGACATTGTTCCTGATCGGGCTTAGTCTCTCGATGAAAACGCTCCGATCGGTCGGCTGGCGTCCGTTCGCCCTCGGAGCGGTCCTTTGGGTGATCATCGCCTCGGCAGTGCTGGCGGCGGTCCTTCGCTTTGCCTGACGCCCTCGCAGGGCCGCGGACACTCTTGTCCGCATGAACATCAATTGCGAACCAAAGTCCGCGCAGCGGGCGACAGCACAAAGCCACGGGCGTGAGTGGAAAGCGTGTGAGAATTTCATGGAGCCCGCGTAGCGGGCGAAAGGCATCGCCGCCGAAGTATTTCGATTGGCGTGAGGCACCCGACATAAATTTCGGACAACTGCTACGAAGTGTCCCTGAAAGGGACGAATTTAATAGCGTCGGGTGGAACCCGACGAATGGATCAGATTGAAAGTCTCTGTCCCTGAAAGGGACAAATGGAAAACGCAGGCATCCGTCCCTTTCAGGGACGGCGAAATTTCTTCATTCCATCGTCGGGTTGCACCCGACGCTATTGAATTTATCCCCTTTGGGGATCGATCGTGCATCGTCCCTTTCCTGATCTGTGTCCATCTGTGGTCCATTTTCCGGTTTGTACGCTTCGCCGGAGATGCCGAAGGTGCTGCGGCGCCAGCGGCGGATGGTGTCGTTGCGTC
>CAZJFB010000026.1:0-39612 GCA_964545145.1 uncultured Chloracidobacterium sp.
GTCCGCCGCGGCCGAAAAAATCTCTTAACTTTCCCCGGCGGTATTTGATATTATTTAGTTTGCCCTCCTTGGGCTGTTCTCTGGCGTCCCACGCCGTAAGCAAAATGACCCCGCAATCCGAACTTGAGCTGCAAGGAAATTTCCTTATGCATCCGTTTGCCGAGTTGGCCGCTGAGATCGCTCAGTCGCGGCTGACCGGCAGCCTGCGCGCGTCGGACAAGGAAAAGAAGTGCATCGTATATTTCAAAAGCGGCGTGATGGTATTCGCTGTATCGAACGCGCGGTCATCCCGCCTTTTTGACATGCTGCTCCGCAGCGGAAAGCTAAAGAAAGAGGACCTGGCACAGGTCCCGAATTTTGCCAACGATTTTGAATTTTCGGTATTTTTGCAGGATAAAGGCTTTCTGACAAAACGGGACTGCGACCGCCTTTTCCTTGAACAGGTCGAGGGCATCATCGTCGACCTTCTCTCATGGACGTCGGGCGACTGGACGTTCAGCTCGCTGGCGAGGATCCGCGACGGCCTTGCGTATCCGACGGACACTGCGCGGCTGCTTGTCAATTACGGCCGGACCATCCCGGTGGACAAGATGCTGTCCCGATTTAGAAGCCTCGATGAGGAATTCAGCCGATCAAATGCTCCTGAGACCGGACGCGAACTCAAGCCCGAAGAGGCTTTCGTCCTCTCTCGTGCGCATGATGGCCCGCTGCGAGCCAGTGACCTCGTCAGCGTCGCCGCGATGTCTGAAGCAACGGCACTGCACACGATCTACGTACTTTGGCTGGCTGGCCTGCTTGTGAGAAAGGATTGGCAGCCGGCCTTCCCTGACCAGTCGGTCGCCGCAATGCGCTCGGCAAAGCTCGAACTTAGAACCGAAGCCAAAATGCCCGGGCTCCCGGCCAAGCCCGCAGTTAAAGAAAAGCCGAGCGAACCGGCGGCGGCAAATCACGAGAAGCCTGCCGGACCGACGATCTCGGTCGAGGAATACCTTACCCGAGTGGAAGGAGCTGTTACTCACTACGACGTCCTTGGCGTCGGGACCAAGGCAGACAACGAGGAGTTGAAACGCGCGTACTTCTCGCTCGCGAGGATGTTCCACCCCGACCGGTACCATGCACAGGGCGGCGAGACCCTCAGACGGATCCAGAATGCGTTCACGCTTCTCGCACAGGCCCATGAAACGCTGAAAACACCTGAGTCCCGCGACGTTTATGATTACAGGATGCGAAAGGAACTTGCCGATCGCGAACGCCGTGAAGCATCGGGCAAGGTCGGCAACGCGAGTCTCCAGGCGGAACAGGCATCGGAGAACTTCGAGCGCGGATTCAGCCTGCTTATGGACCGCGAATTCGAAGAAGCATTGCCCTTCATGGCCCGTGCTGTGCATTATGCGCCAAAGAACGCTCGGTATCATGCCTATTACGCCAAGACACTTTCCGCTGATGACAAACAACGTCACAAGGCGGAATCCGAATTCCAGGCAGCGGTCAAACTCGACCCGGACAATCCGACGTACCGCATAATGCTGGCTGAATTCTTCATTAATAACAATTTGCTAAAGAGGGCGGAGGGCGAATTGACCCGATTGCTCGCCGTTTTCCCGAGCAACCGGGAAGCCCGCGAAATGCTCGATTCGCTAAAGGTCAAGGCCTAGAATCTTGTCTCTTGAACTTTGCCGCCCGAAAGGCGAAACTAGGAGTGTGCAAAGTATTCTTCCCGAGCGCACCGAGAACGACGCCAAGCTGCTCGCCATTTCCTCGCGAATGGACGAATTTGAGGGCTATGCGATGCCGCATGGCAGGCGAATAGCGGCGATCGCCGGCTCTCTAAGCGCCTCATTCAACCTTGCTTCACGCGACCGTTTCTTCTTGGAGCAGGCTGCGCTGATCCACGATATCGGCGAAGTCTCGATGAATCGTGAGTACATTCGTGCCCAGCGGGGCCTAAGTTCCGCCGAGAGGATCGACCTCGAACGCCATCCCGTGATCGGCGAGCAGGAAGCGGCGAAGCTCGGGCTGCCGCGCGGCGTACAATTGATCGTAAGGTGGCATCACGAATGGTGGAATGGAGGCGGTTACCCCGATGCGATCGTCGGCGAACAGATACCGCTTGCGGCCCGCATCCTGCGCGTCGCCGACACTTTTGCCGCAATGACCGGCTCGCGCCCGTTCCGGGTCGCTCTATCTGACAACGACGCCAAAAAGTACTTGACCGAGTGGGCCGGCATCGAATTCGATCCGATGGTAGTAAAGGCGTTTCTTTCGCTCGACCTGCGAGAATCCGAGGAGCTTGTCCCGGCCGGCCGGGGCGTCTCGGCCGATCCATTCGAAGAAGGATTTTCGATCGTATAATGGTTGGACAAACAAAAACATCACCCAAAGGATGGCTGGCGTTCGACCTGAACGTCCTGCGCCGCCTGACATTCACCACCGTAGCTCTTCCCTTTGCCGACCAGCCCGCACTCGGCACTTATCTCAAGCGGTGGAACGCCCGCGTCCTTTCGAATGATCCGATACAGTCGGTTTGGGCCAGATCGCTGGCCGAGGTCGCGAATAACGGACACAAACTGTCTGCGGATGAGGTCGACGTGGTCCTAGAGGACGCCTATGTTCCCGGCTACAGGCTCAAGAACGAGGCTCTTTCGCAATGGTTCAGCGAGGTTGACGGCTGGTGGTTCGACAACGTCCGCCAAAATATCGATCGGCTGCCCTCACAGATGTCACAGGCGATAGCCTCGACGCTCGTAATGGCGGTGGGCGATTACGCGATGTCGTTCACAGAGGAAACGCGTGAACTCCGCCAGCCTCTGTCGTCGGTCTTTAAGCGGCTTTGGTCGATCCAGCCCGAGACCATTAACAATGGTGCCACCAACACGTGTACCAATAAGAACGCCGACGATTTTCTTGCCGAAACACCCGCCGATATTATGTTCCTTCGGCTGCCGTCGGCACATGCCCAGAATCTGAGGACGTATCTTGGCAAAGCAGCGTGGCGAGAGGAATGGCTCCGCCGCGGGAATGGATTTTGGGACACTCTCGAGGCGGCAATGGCAGGCAAGCTGGGAGCTCCGACCGAGACAAAATCTCAGTACCTACACCTTCTCGAGGCCACCCTGCGGAGGGCATCGCACATCAAGCAATGGGCGATCGCGCATGTCGAGAGCGGCTTTATCCAGTCTCAGGACATTGTCGATACGGTCGCGTCTATCCGACGAGTCGAAACCGTCTATACAAAAGATTTTTCTGAACTTACCGGGACCAAGGCAGTGATCATCACGGCCTAGAGTCCGCGACGATGCGATCGATATTCCTAATAAATGCGTCCTTTCCGGCGATATAGGAGTCCGCATCGTCAGGAAATTTGGCCGCAAGAGATCTCTTCAGGTCGCTATAGGCAGCGGCGTCATCGGCATTATTCCTCATATGGTCGCGAAACCCGAGGTGCCGATTGATCTCCTCTGAGCCGACCTGATAGGCGTGTACCTGATGTGTTCGAACGCCCCGTTCGTCATCCTTGCGGAAATACCGCCTTCCCATTAAGCCAAACTCGCCCTTTGCCTCGTAACCCAATTCGATCATTGCAGAAGTGCGTTTGTCTAGATCATCTAATGAAAGAACCTCAAGCAGAATGTCCATGACCGGTTTCGCAAAGATTCCCGGGATCGAGGTACTGCCAATATGATGGATGGCAACGAGTGCCTCGCCAAGGGCGGTTTCGATGGCCTTGGCTTCCGCGGCAAACATCGTCGCCCATTCCGGATCATGTGGGACCACGACCACTGTGCTCATGCGGCTCTTCCCTTGATGTCGTCTCTACTTTCCCTAAGAAACCAAACAACGCCCGCCAGCGCCGAGAGAATTCCTGATCCAATGGTCAGTGTCTGCGGCGTAATGTAGTACATCAGTCCGCTGGCAACATAGCTTGACAGCCCAAAAACAGTCAGTTCCGCCCCTCGATCGAGCGTCGAGATGCGGCCGCGAATGTAGTCGGGCAGGCTGCGCTGGAACATCGTTTCCTGCACCGCGTACTCCACGCCGACCATTGCTCGGGAAACGAAAGCGATGATCGAGAATGAAAAGAGCGTGGGCATGAAGCCACCCACCGCAAAAAGAATGCCGTGAGCTATAAGTGTCCAGCCGATAAATCCGTGGTTCCAGCCTTTCCTATCGAGAAAGGTCGAGGTCCGATGCGCGACGAGCATCCCGACGGTGAGGCCAAATCCTGTTGCGGTCCATAATAACGCGACCGCAACGTCGGGATTCCAGCCTTCTGTCGCGGCAAAGTGGACGCCGCCCAGACGCTCAAAGATCACATTGATCGAGCCGCCGCCGGTGGCCCAGATCATATTCATTATCAGGATCGTGAACGCAAAGTGATTCTTGACCGAATAGACAAATCCCTCGCGAAGCTCGGTGATGAATGATTCGCGGGCATGCTTGTTCTTCATCCGAACGGCCGTCTCGTCGTCGCGGGTCGCCTCCTCGGGTATCAGCCAAACGGTATACGCAGAAATGAGGAACGATACGGCGTTGATTACGAACGCCACCTCGTAGCCAAATGCAGCCGATGCCCAGCCGCCAAGTGCCGAGCCGATCGCCATCAGCAAAAACCGCGTCGAAAACAGCAATGCCGTCGCCGCGAGCAGGCCCTCCTTCCCCGATAGATTAGGAGCGGCGGCATTCTTCGCACCGTCAAAGAATGCGCCGGTTGTGTGCAGCAAGACAGTTGCGAGATACGCTATCCACAGGTGATTTGCATCCTTTACAAGCAGGAATGAAAGGGCGATAAAGAAACGGGCAATGTCGGTCGCGATCATCACCTGCCGACGCGAGAACCGGTCAACAAAAGTGCCCGCGATCGGCGACGCCAATGCGAACGGGATCAACCTCGCCACAAAGAACAGTCCCGCCGCGGTCGGTGAGGCGTCGGAAACTAGACGCACTAACCCCAGACCGGCGATAAAATTGAACCAGTTGCCGAGTTCTGAGATAAATTGGCCGGTTAGCAGATTGCGGAAATTACGATTTCCGCGGATCAGCTCACCGTAGGTCAGCGAGTGCATTTAGATAGGATAAACGGTGGAGACGAATTTGTCAGAACCGGAAGCCAGGACAGCCAAATCGCCTGCAATGCGGTAGCTATGCCGCCGCTGAAGTACTAAAAAAGACCGACTTCACCGCTCGTATGGTATTGCAGTGAATATCGACCGTGTCCTCGATCTGCTCGGCGTAACCGCCACTCATTGTGGTCACGATCGGAATGCCCTCCGATCTCGCAAAACTCAGCACCATTTCGTCGCGTCTTTTCAGTCCTTCCTTTGTGAGTGCGAGCCGTCCAAGGCGGTCATTTTCATACGGGTCGGCACCTGCAAGATAGAAAATAATATCGGCGTCGTGCAGCCGGACGCGGTTCAGTGCGTGTTCGAGTGTGTCGAGATACTCCGCGTCGGCGGTGCCGTCCGCAAGCTCTATGTCGAGAATAGAAGTCTCCTTGAAAAGCGGATAATTCTTGGCTCCGTGCATCGAGAACGTAAAGACCTCGGGCGAATCCTGAAAAATAAACGCCGTCCCGTTGCCCTGATGCACATCAAGGTCGATTATCAGAAATCGCTTCGCGAGGCCGTCGCGTTGAAGTACACGGATCGCAACGGCAACGTCATTGAGAACGCAAAAGCCCTCGCCGCGATCTGGGAATGCGTGGTGTGTGCCGCCCGCAAGATTCGACGACACTCCGTCAAGCAAAGCTTGCCGCGACGCATTAATGGTTCCCGATATTGCGGTAAACGAACGCCTCACAAGCGACTTAGACCACGGCAGGCCGAGCTTTCGGATCTCCTTCGCGGTCAGTCCGCCGTTTGAAAGCCGTGTAATGTAATCCTCAGTGTGTACGAGCAGCAGGTCTGAAGGGTCAACTGCGGCGGGTTCGACTATCTCATCTTGAGCAAGCGTTCCCTCGGCAAGCAGAATATCCCGGGCGATCTCAAATTTTCGTATCGGAAATACGTGCCCGTCGCCAATGTCGGCGTAATAGTAAGGCGAGTAGAAGATCTTGAAACCCGGCATTCACTTCGATATTAATATCCTCCACAAAGCGCATCAATGCCGGGTTTTCATTTACATCTACGATCGAAATATGGTGGATCTTATTTCTTAAAACCTGGCGATCAGTCCGACCTTCAGGCTTCGCGGACTGCCGGGCGATATGTTCGTATTGCTGTCCGCGTTGACGAAATATCGCTTGTTGGTAAGATTCTCCAGATTGGCTTGCAGACGCCAGTGCTCGCCGAAGTTATAGTAAACTGCAGCATCTGCCTTGAGGTACGCCGGCAGGACCACCGTGTTATCTATCGCGGCATACATATCCGAGCGATAGCTGAGTCCCAGACCGGCGCCCAGCCGCCGAGAGATCTGGTATTTATTCCAAAGCGAGAACATATTTCGCGGAACCTGAGCGACCCGGCGGCCGGCGGGAGCTGCGACCGTAGTGCTCGTGATCCTGGCATTTTGCCACGAATATCCGCCGGAGATCGTCCAGCGGTTAGTAATGCTGCCGTTCAGGCCGGCCTCGAATCCGGTAGTCCGCTGGCTTCCCGTCTGCAAGATCTGTGTCGGATCGCTCGGATTATTCGCCCTCGTATTTGTACGGTCGAGACGATATATGGCCGAAGTAAACGCAATTTTCGGACTCAGGTCCCACTTAACACCGGCTTCATAATTAGTGAATTTCTCGGGCTTGACCTGCTGCGTGATGTTGGTCAATGAAGCGAATTGGTCGCCCGAACTTGGCAGATATGAAACGCTGTAACTGCCGTATATCGACATTGCAGTCACGGGTTTGATGACGAGTCCGAGTCGCGGGCTCACAAGATGATCGATACGTTCGAGTATCTGAGAGTTCCTGTTATTGCGATATGTGAGATCAAAATAGTCGTACCTTACGCCGGCGATCGCCTGAACGTACCGCGAGATCTCGATCTGATCCTGCACGAATCCGGCCGCAAGGTTCAGCGTCAGATGATTGTCGGCATCTGTCGCACTCTGGCGGAACGTCACCGGAATTCGCGTCACCGGATCGGCAAACGCCACCTGGATCGTAGTCACAGAGTTGTTGAAATAGCCGGTATTTCGAAAATTATCTGTAATCTGCCTGCCGAACTCCGTTCCGCCGACAATCGTGTGTCGCGTCCGTCCCAGATCGAATGAATATGTCAGATCGCTCTGATCGAACCAATTGGATCGCTGAGTCGCGTTATTATATGCCGTCACCGCTACCTGCGTACCTGAGCTGTTTGCAGCACCGGGCACATAGTTCTGATAAAAGCGGTCGTAATTCGCGTAATGAAACCGGTTGCGAAATATCAGCGAACCGAAGAGGCGTTCGAGCGAGGCGGCGAACACATTAACATCGGAACGCACCTTCGACCGGTCCGGATCGCCATAAAAAGTCGACATCGGGAGGTCGACTGGGCGGCCCAGATATGAGGTCATTCCCCGGTCCGCGATCCGACGGTCGCGAAAATACTCGTACCCGACGTGAATGCTCGTTTCCCCGTCCGGCGAAAAAGCGAATGTCGGATTAACGCCGAAACGGTCCAGCCCGACATAGTCGCGAAAGCTTTTTGAGTTCTCATAGACGCCGTTTAACCGAAAGGCCGCGCGATCGCCTAACGGCTGATCAAGATCGCCCGTGAAGCGTCGGTTGTAGAACGAACCGCCCGTAACTGTAAATTCACGGACGGGCGTCTGGCCGGCTTCCTTTGTCACACGATTTATGACTCCACCTCCACCACCGCGACCAAAGATCATTGCGTTTGGGCCTTTAAGAACTTCAAGCCTGTCGAGATTGTATAGGTCGCGATAATACTGGACGTCGTCCCGAACGCCATCACGGAAAAAATCGGCCCCACTTCGATTTCCACGAATTATGACCTCGTCACGATTGTTCTCACCCTGGTGAGACGTTACGCCCGGGACATAACGGACAACATCACTAATGCTGGACAATGATTGATCTTTGATCTGGTCCTTTCCAATTACAGTAACGGATTGCGGTACATCGCGAAGTGGGGTGAAAGTCTTAGTAGCTGTCCGCGATTCCGATGCCAAGTAGCCAGCGTCATCACTGACTGTCACCATAGCGGTAGCCGGCAGGATACTAAGTGTGAACAGCCTTTCAAGAGATTCCCCGGAGCGGACCTCGATCTTTTGCCTTAGCAATTCGAATCCCCTGGCCGAGACAGTAATGCCGTATTCTCCGTCGCTCAAGGAGAGTATAAACACGCCGTCGGCTTTTGTTATCGAATTTGTAGAAACACCCGTACTCGCTTGGACAGCCAGTACTTTGGCCCCAACAACGGCCGCACCGTTCTGATCGGCAACCACACCCGACAGCGTCGCCATCGAAACTTCCGGCTGTCCGAATGCACCCGTGACCGCCGCCAACGTGCTTGCGACGATAAAAAACAATCCCTTCACCCTTAACCGACCTCCCAAACCCCAACAATCGGAGATATTCTCTTGAGCATCGTTTCAACCACTGAGATCTTTATTGAAAACGATTTTCAATATCAATATATATGTATGGGCGATCTGTGTCAACTGCCGCTACTCGTTCGATCTCTAATTGCAAAAAAGGGAGCAAAGGTGATCCGCTCTGCCCCATCTCAGGTGATGGGGCCGCGATGGCCTTGATGGCTGCAATGCCATGCGTTTTTCGACGCCTATTGTGATGGGGCGTTGAGCCGGAACAACAGCCCAAGGGTGAGTGACCCAACTGCCCGATTCCGGTGACCAGACTGTCCAAATTCACGGAATGGGACGTCAAAACAAGCGGGAAATGGAATCGTTCCGCTAATGCGATCTGAAAGATCCAAAGGGTTGTAATCTACGCTCTGATCGCGCAAAGAAAGGGGCCTGCATCAGCCCTTGAGCCCCTTACAGTCAAACGAGCTAATAGATCAGTTTCCGGTAAAATTGGGCGGGCGCTTTTCAAAGAATGCGGCGACGCCCTCCTTGAAATCGTCTGATTTCCCCGATTCTATCTGGCACTCATGTTCTAGTTCGAGCTGCCATTTCAGGTCGTTGGTCGAACTCGCGTCAAGCATCCTCTTGATCCTGCCGATCGAGCCGGTCGGCCCGGCTGCCAGCCGTTTGGCCAGAGTGGTGGCCTCGTCCATTAACGAAGCGGACGGGACGACACGATTGATCATCCCGATCTGAACTGCCCTGTTTGCATCGACTGAGTCGCCTGTCATCATCATTTCGGCTGCGATCTTGTCACCGACCGCCCGCGGCAGAAAGAAGGTTCCCCCGCAATCCGGCGAGAGCCCGATCCTGACGAAAGCCTCACGAAAAGTCGCATCCTCGGCGGCAATGACGATATCGCTAGCTAGTGCAAAATTGACGCCTGCCCCTGCGCAAACTCCGTTTACCGCGGCGACGATCGGCACCGGAATCTCTCGCATCATGCGTATCACATTGTGAAGGGCGGCAAGCGGGGCCTCAAGAAACGCCTCGATACGGCCCTCTTTCTCCCACATTAACTGCATCTCTCTGAGATCCCCGCCGGCACAGAAAGCCCTGCCATTACCTGTAAATACAACCGCCCGGGCCCCGTCCTCGGTGACTCGCTGAAACGCAGCGTGCAGATCCTCGGTCAACTGCATCGACAGAGCATTCAGGGCGTCGGGACGGTTCATCGTGATGGTGGCGACCGAATCGGCCAGTTCGTAAGTAACTGTTTCGAATTCCATAATGTGTAGTAACTATTAAAGCCGCAGCGGGCTAACCGGCGTGACGAGCTCTCGAGCGGCTCGCCTCGTGACATTCCTTGCAAAGTACCGACCGGCCGACCTTTGGCTGAAACGGCACGGTATCGTGCTTGCCGCAGTTATCGCAAACGATCTCAAAACGCGTCGGCGCGTCGTCGCGCGTGGCAGCTTTTTTTGAGCGGCATCGGGGACACCGCTGCGGCGGCATCATATTACGCTGGTAAAACATCTCCTGTTCTTTCTCTGTGAAGAAAAAGATCTCTCGACATTGCACACACGGGATCTCGATATCAGGCATCGTGTCACCTCCTCGCCGTTAATACTGACGGATAATGAACTGATGTTAGCACATGCTAAAAGGTTTGCATTAGGACGAAGTCGAATTTTGATATTACTATCCCGTCGATCTATATTTGTGATTCAATATGGAGCAAACAGTAACTAAATATCGCTGGGAAGATATGCCCCGCGAACGCGTCACCGACCAACTAGAACGCCGCCTGATCACCGGCGATCAGATGATGCTCGCTCACGTCTATCTTGAAAAAGGCTGCGTCGTGCCGCAGCATTCGCACCACAATGAACAGCTGACTTACATTCTCGAGGGTGCTTTGAAATTTTGGATCGGCGAAGAAATGGACGAGGTCATCGTCAGTGCAGGAGAGGTTCTCGTCATCCCATCGAACGTCCTCCACAAGGCCGAGGCTCTCGAGGATACGCTCGACGTAGACATTTTCAGCCCGCCGCGCCAGGACTGGCTCGACAAGACCGACGACTATCTGAGGCATAAGTAGCTATGGACCTAGGATTACGCGGCAAGACAGCGCTGGTTTGTGCGGCGAGCCAGGGCCTCGGCTTTGCGGTAGCGGAAGAATTGGCGTGTGAAGGCGCGGCGCTCATAATATGTTCGCGAAACGAAGTCTCGATAAACGCCGCCGCGGAGAGGCTTCGTGCTTCCGCGGGTACCGAGGTGCTCGCGATCGCAGCGGATCTCGCGGTCACTAGTGATATTGAAAGGCTCGTCTCCGAGGCAGATGCCAGGTTTGGCAAGATCGACATTCTTATCACCAACAGCGGTGGCCCGCCTGCAGGTATGTTCGACTCGCTCGACCGAGCGGCGTGGGACGACGCATTTCAACTGCTAATGCACAGCGTTATCGACCTTACCAGACTCCTTCTGCCGGGAATGAAAGAACGCGGCTGGGGCAGAATTCTCAATATTACTTCGATCGCCTCAAAACAGCCGGTCGATAACCTGATGTTGTCGAACGCACTTCGGGCCGGACTCACGGGTTTTGCGAAAACGCTCGCCAGCGAGGTCGCGGCAGACGGCATCACGGTCAACAATATCCTGCCGGGCTACACTCGCACCGAACGTCTGACCGAATTGATCGATTTCATTTCCGAGAAAGAAGGCATTACCGCCGATGAGGTTCGCGGTCGATGGGAAGCCGAGATCCCGATGAGGCGGCTTGGCGAACCTCATGAGTTCGCAGCATTAGCGGCCTTTTTGGTAAGCGAAAAGGCAAGCTACATCACCGGAAGTTCGATCGCGGCCGATGGCGGCTGGATAAAGTCACTATTCTAATCGCCAGCTAATGCCGACACGTGGGACTTGACGGTCTCACCGAGCGTCTCAAGATTATATCCGCCTTCGAGACACGAGACGATGCGGCCATGGCAGGCGTCAGCTGCCCACTGTTTGAGTGTCTCGGTCATCGCCGAGTAATCATCATTCTCCAATCTCAGTTGGCCAAGCGGGTCGGTCAGGTGCGCGTCAAATCCGGCCGAGATCATGATCAGATCAGGTTGGAAATTCTTTGAGATCTCTTCGATCGCGGAGCTGAACATCCGTCGTTGCTCATCTGGGCCCGTATTTGCCTTTACAGGTACGTTCAATGTGGTCCCGAGTCCTTTACCGTGACCGGTTTCGCCGCGGCTGCCGGTTCCCGGGTACCACGGATATTGGTGCATGGAGAAAAAGTAAACGCTCGGATCCGTATAGAAGATTCCCTGCGTGCCGTTACCGTGATGTACATCCCAGTCGATGATAGCTACGCGTTCGATCTGTTTGTACTGGTTCTGAGCATAACGGGCGGCTACTGCGACATTGTTGAATATGCAGAAACCCATCGTGTTCTCCGCTGTCGCGTGGTGTCCCGGCGGGCGAACTACGGCAAACGCGTTATCGACCTCACCCTGCATCACTGCGTCAACCCCGGCTATCACGCCGCCGGCCGCGAATAATGCGGCTTCGAACGAGTACATCGAGATCGTCGTGTCGGCGTCGAGCGCAATCAGGCCTTGTTCAAATGCCGTTTCCACTCGCTTGAAATGCTGCGGCGTATGAGCGGCCTGGATCAATCCTTTCGACGCCCTTTCCGGAGTTATCTCGACGAGATCTTTCCAAAATGACTCGTCCTCGCGCAAAGAGTCCATCACCACTGAGTATCGAAGCGATGTCTCGGGATGGCCGAAGCCGGTATCGTGCTTTTCGTATATCGGATGGTGGATAAGGGCCGTTTTCATCGTTGTTGAAGTTAGAAGGTATCACAATCGGCACAATTTCGGTTGGTCCGGAAAGAGTGTTATATTTCGACTTTGCCTGCAAAGACGCGATGTCAAACATAACAAAGATCCGAGCGATCGATTCGCACACCGGCGGTGAACCGACGCGTGTCGTCATTGGTGGATTTGCCGATCTGGGCCGGGGATCGATGGCCGAACGGCTAGACGTTTTTCGCCGTGATCACGATACCTTGCGGTCCGCGATCGTCTGCGAACCACGCGGCCATGACGCCGTAGTCGGTGCTCTGCTTTGCGAACCCGTCGACCCGAGGGCGGCCGCGGGCGTTATCTATTTTAACAATGTCGGCTATCTCGGTATGTGTGGGCACGGCACGATCGGGCTGGTCAAAACGCTTGAGTACATGGGCCGCGTCACCGCTGGGACACATCGTATCGAGACACCGGTAGGCGACGTCGAAGCCACGCTGAACGCCGACGGATCGGTCACGATCACCAACGTTCCGAGTTACCGCTACGCCAAGGATGTCGAGGTCGAGATTCCCGGGATTGGTGTGGTCACAGGAGATATCGCATACGGCGGCAACTGGTTCTTTCTGATCGGGGAACATCCTCTCAAGATCGAACTCGCGGACCTCGAGGCATTGACCCAATTTTCGGTGGCGGTCCGTAACGCCCTCACATCAAGCGGGATCACGGGTGCGGACGGCGCCGAGATCGACCACATTGAGCTATTTTCGCCGACACCCACAGCCGACAGCCGCAATTTCGTGCTGTGCCCGGGCCTCGAATACGACCGTTCGCCTTGCGGTACCGGCACGAGTGCAAAACTTGCTTGTCTTGTCGCCGACGGCAAACTTGGCGAAGGTGAAGTTTGGCGGCAGGAAAGCCTTATCGGCAGCGTCTTTGAGGGCCGAGTGAGGATCGACGGTGAGCGGATCATTCCGATCATCAACGGCACCGCTTACGTCACGGCGGAAATCGATCTAATTTTAGATGAGGCCGACCCATATCGCTTCGGGATCAATTGATCGGATAGGTATTTAACTTCTCGAATGTCTTTTGATGTTGCCATCGTCGGAGGAGGGATAGTAGGTGCGGCCTGCGCCGCTTCGCTCGCCCAGCACAACCTAAGTGTCCTCGTGATCGAATCGACCGGCATCGCATCAGGTACTACGGCCGCGGGTATGGGCCACATCGTCGTAATGGACGACAGCGAGGCTCAATTCGCTCTCACGAAGTACTCGCAAAGTCTGTGGAATGAGCTAATTCCAGAACTGCCAAAGCTGGCTGAATTTGAGAATTGCGGCACGATCTGGGTAGCAGCCGATGATGAGGAAATGGCCGATGTTCGCCGAAAGAAGGGCTTTTATGCCGAGCGCGGTATCGCTTCTGAGATCCTCGACGAAAAGGCGCTTCGAAAGGCGGAGCCGAATCTCCGCGAAGGTCTTGCAGGAGGTCTGCGGGTCAAGGGTGACAGCGTCGTGTACCAGTTATTCGCAACCAGATTTTTGATCGATAAGGCTAAACGAAACGGTGCTGTTGTCCGTGTTGGCGTGCCTGCGGCAGAGATCACCGAAGGCGGCGTAAAACTCGCGAATGGAGAGTTTATCGCTGCGGGTAATGTTGTTAATGCTGCCGGTTTTGACGCCACAGAACTTTCGCCGGGATTGCAGATCGCTAAGCGAAAGGGACATTTGGTCATTACCGAACGCTATCCGAACTTCGCTCGCCATCAACTCGTCGAGCTCGGCTATCTCAAATCGGCACACGGTTCTGCGACCGATTCGGTCGCGTTCAATGTGCAGCCGCGAAGCACCGGGCAGGTGCTGCTAGGATCGTCACGGCAATTCGGGGTCGAGGATGGCGAGATAGACCATGCGATCCTTCGGCGGATGACTGCGAGAGCATTTGAATACATGCCGGCTTTGAGAAAACTGTCTGCGGTTCGCGTCTGGACCGGCTTTCGCCCTGCGACGCCGGATAATCTGCCATATATAGGCAAACTGCCGGAACACGGCAATGTTTACATAGCCGCCGGTCACGAAGGCCTGGGCATTACAACATCTCTCGGAACCGCGGAACTTATTACCGACGCGATCCTCGGCCGCGAGTCGTCGATCCCGGCTGAGCCATATTCTCCGGCGAGGAGTCTCAAGGAACATTGATCACTCTAAGAGTAAATGACCAGACGATCACGGTTGAAGACGGCACAACCGTCGCCGCAGCCGTTATCGCGGCTGGAGAGGTAGGCTTTCGACGTTCTGTGACAGGCGAAATTCGCGGCCCGCTGTGCGGAATGGGCGTGTGCTTTGAATGCCGCGTTACGATCGACGGAGTCGCCTTGCAGCGAAGCTGCAATATGCTCGCCAGGGACGGAATGGAGGTCTCGACCGATGAGTAAGGTCTCGGCTGAGATCATTGTTATCGGCGGAGGTGCTGCCGGAATGTCGGCTGCCGTCGCGGCCTCGGCACGGGCGAATGTCGCTGTCGTTGACGATAATCCGCTGCTCGGCGGCCAGATCTGGCGATCCGAACTTGGTAAGGTCAAATCTCCCGAAGCAAGGCTGCTGATCGACTCGCTGACCGCGGGGCATATCAACATAATCAATAATGCACAGGTATTTGGGCCGGACAGCCACGGCTGTCTTCTTGCCGAAACGCCTGACGGCACGATAGAGCTTGACTTTGAGAAATTGATCCTGTCGACCGGTGCCCGCGAACGATTTCTGCCTTTTCCAGGTTGGACTCTTACGAATGTTCTTGGTGCGGGAGGCCTGCAGGCAATGGTAAAAGGCGGGCTAAATATTAAGAATAAGCGAGTTGTCGTTGCAGGCACGGGGCCGCTGCTCCTTGCGGTTGCCGACTATTTGAAGGCAAAGGGTGCGGCGGTGCTCTGCATCGCAGAACAAACTACGGCGTCGAAGATCCGCGGTTTTGCCTTCGGCCTGTGGCGTTACCCGGCGAAGATCGCCCAAGGCGTTTCCATGCGAATACGTCTGCGCGATGTTCCCTTTTGGACCGATTCCTGGGTCACAAACTGCTCCACAAATGATGGAGCCACGCACTCGATCACGGTGACCGTCTCGCAAAACAGCAAGGCGCGAACGCTGGACTGCGACTACCTCGCCTGCGGTTTCCATCTGATCCCAAATACCGAACTTGCATCCGTGCTCGGATGCCTGATCGAAAACGGATCTGTCTCTGTCAACGAATTTCAGCAGACCTCAGTCGCGAATATCTATTGTGCCGGTGAGCCGACGGGCATCGGCGGTATCGAGGCGTCGCTCATCGAAGGAAAGATCGCCGGGCTTGCCGCCACCGGCCAAGTCGTGGCCGCCCGCAGACATTTTGCGGAACGCAATAAGGCACAAAGATTTGGCGATGCGTTAAATGAAGCGTTTTTGCTTCGCAACGAGCTAAAGACATTGGCCGAAGCCGATACGATCGTTTGCCGCTGTGAGGACGTGGAGTATGGCAGATTGACTGAATTTCCAAATTCGCGTGAAGCCAAACTCCAGACCCGCTGCGGAATGGGACCTTGTCAGGGCCGCATCTGCGGTGCGGCGACAGAATTTATGTTCGGCTGGAAGCCCGGCTCCGTGCGCCCGCCGATATTTCCCGTTAAAATGGAGAATCTATGACAATGGAATGGACGGGCGTCATGCCCGCGATCACAACCTGTTTTGATGAGAACCTGAATATCGATCACGCGTTCACCGCGAAGCACGTGAACTGGCTGGTCGACAACGGCTGCACCGGCATCGTGACCAACGGATCGCTTGGCGAAGGCGGCACATTCTCGCTCGAAGAGAAGATCTCGCTTTGGAAGACGGTCGTTAATGCCGTTGGCGACCGCGTTCCGGTCGTTGCCGCGATCGCCGCGATGACGACCGCCGAAGCCTGTGCTCAGGCAGTCGAGGCAGCGTCGGCGGGCTGTTCGGGACTGATGGTCCTGCCGCCCTATGTCTATCGCGGCGATTGGCGCGAGATGAAATATCACGTTTCGCAGATCGTAAAGGCGACCCCGCTTTCGTGTATGCTCTACAACAATCCGGTTGCCTACGGAACGGATTTTCTTCCAGAGCAAATTGCGGAGCTCGCCGCCGAACTGCCGAATCTTCACGCAGTCAAAGAATCGTCGACGGATGTTCGTCGCGTCACTGCGATCCGAGCTCTGTCCGGTGACAGGTTGACGATATTCGTCGGCGTTGACGATTGCATTGTCGAAGGAATTAAGGCCGGAGCGACCGGCTGGATCGCCGGCCTTGTTAGCGCGTTTCCTAAGGAATCGGTCGACCTCTTTAATTATGCGATGAATGGTGAGGACGAAAAGGCGCGCGAACTTTACGAGTGGTTTCTGCCGCTATTGAGGCTCGACACCGTGCCGAAATTTGTCCAGCTCATAAAGCTCGTACAGGAAAAGGTCGGCTGGGGCAGCACTCGCGTTCGTCCGCCGCGTCTCGAGCTCGTCGGTACGGAACTCGACGAGACTCTAGCGATCATCGACCACGCATTGGCGACGCGTCCGCGAGATATTGCAGAAGCGCGCGCGTAAGCAATGGCGGTACACTCAACGATTCGATTTTCTCCCTTTCTAGAGCGCGGACATTGACAACATGGTATGAACACAGACCTTCTGGGCACCTCAATCATCGGACGCAGCCGTGGCGAGATAACGGCCGAGACTTTTCGTGCGTTCGATCCGACAACCGGAGAAGCGGTAGAACCACAGTTCTATTCGGCTTCGATGGCAGAGCTCGAGCGGGCTGCGGCTCTCGCCGACGCCGCCCGAATTCCGTTCGGTAACACTCCGGGCCGCGATCGGGCGGTTTTCCTGCGAAAGATCGCAGATAATATCGAGGCCCTCGGCGATACGCTGATTCAGCGTGCGTCGCTCGAAACGTCGCTTCCGAATGCCCGTTTCGTTGGCGAACGCGGACGTACATGCATGCAGCTTCGCATGTTCGCCGATCTGCTCGACGAAGGCTCATGGGTTGACGCACGCGTCGATCACGCAATTCCGGACCGAGAACCTGTGCCCAAGCCTGACGTACGGTCTATGCTCCGGCCGGTCGGTCCGGTTGCGGTATTTTGTGCCAGTAACTTCCCTCTCGCCTATTCGGTCGCCGGTGGGGACACCGCGTCCGCACTTGCCGCGGGCTGTCCGGTGATCGTGAACGCCCACATCGCCCATCCCGGAACGGCAGAGCTCGTCGGCACCGCGATCACAGCTGCCGCGAAGGAATGCGGCATGCCCGAAGGCGTATTTAGCTTACTGTTTTCCAGCGGTTACGCCATTGGCCAGGCACTTGTAAAGCATCCGTCGATCAAAGCTGTAGGATTTACCGGTTCGCGTCGCGGCGGACGGGCTCTGATGGACATCGCCGCCGCCAGGCCCGAGCCGATACCTGTCTTCACCGAGATGAGTTCGGTCAACCCTACATTCATCCTGCCAAGCGCAATTAAGGAACGCGGAGATGCCATCGTCGCGGGATTGCACGCGTCGGTGACCGGCGGCGTCGGACAGTTTTGTACAAAACCGGGCCTCGTATTCTTGCCTTCAGGAGAATCGGGCGACGGTTTTGTCGATAAGTTTGACCGCATGATCGAGGACACCGCACCCGCACCACTGCTCACCGGCGGGATCAGTGCCGCTTACGGGACCGCGAGTTCGAAGAGAAAGAACGAGGTCAAAGGATTTACGTTCAATACGCAGTCAGACCTGCAGGGTTTTGCGGTAAATCCCTCGGCCTTCGAGGTTCCTGCGATCGAGTATCTCAACACGCCTGAGTTGAACGAAGAGATCTTCGGCCCGACGACGCTGCTTATTCGCTCAAGCGAGCACGACGAACTGCTCGCGATCGCCCGTTCACTGGAAGGTCAATTGACGGCGTCAGTGCACGGAACGGAAGAGGACCTGATCGAATACGCCGACCTGATCTCAATACTCGAAACAAAAGTCGGTCGTCTGATCTTCAACGGATTCTCGACAGGTGTAGAGGTTTGTCCGTCGATGGTCCACGGCGGTCCGTATCCGGCCACCTCTGACGGCCGTTCGACGGCTGTCGGCGGACGGGCGATAACGAGATTCGCGAGATTGGTGTGTTATCAAAACTTTCCCGACGCTGCGTTACCAGACGAGTTGAAGGAAGCAAATCCGCTCGGCATCGGTAGAATGATCGACTCCAAAATGGTGAGAGACTAGTTCTATTCCGACTCAAATCCCGAAAGTTTCAGAACAAACTCCGGAACGGTCGGCTCGTCCGGAATAATGAATTCCTTTCCCTTATCACGTGCCCAGCGATGAAGCCACGAGATGCCGGCCGGGCCGATGTAGGTATCGGGCAAACGATATGCTTCGTCCTTCAAGGCTGTTTCGAGATCCACAACCTTGTATCCCCGCCGTTTGAACATCACGATCAGGTCATCCATGTAATCCGAGTTAATAAAATTAGCATGGATCAGCAAGGTCTGGGCGATCTCTCGGCCAAACAACTTCACCGACTGCCGCTCCCAGTACACCAATTTGCTCTCCATGTACGGCACGTACGCATCGCCAACCTTCTTCATTAAGGCCTTGTCGCCGCGATCGAACGCAATGTCATACGCCCTCGAAAAAATGTAATCCGCGTTGTCGAACGAGATCGGAGCGATCGTATAGCCGTGCTCGGCGAGAAAATTGTTAAAGTCTGCCTTGATCTCGAGCGTTCGTCCTGTCTGCAGGAACGGATGCCGAAAGAATCGCATCTCACGGCCTTTTGCCGCCAACAGCTCTTTTGTGATCGTCTCGCCTTTCAAAAGATCCGCTTCGTAATCGGCCAAAGCGATCTGATTAAGGCTTCGGTGCGAGTAAGTGTGATTGCCTAGCTCGAGCCCAGCGGCGAGCCACATGCGAAGCAGATCGATCTGATTCTCGTCTCGCTCGTCTCCCGCGTAAAGCTTGTTCTCGTTAACGAATCCGATCGCCGGCACTTTGGCTTTCGTGATGTGGCCCAGAAGTTTCCGGGTGATCTCCTGCCGATTCTTGAGGTCGGTCCGCGTCGAGACGACGGGAAGATCGTCAATCGTAACGGCAACTGTTCGGCCGGACTGCGAGTATCCCAGGCCTGCTTGCACCACCAAGACTGCAGCGGCGATCAGAATATTGAATTTCATTTATTTCGCAAAAACCTGAGAAGAATCGGCAAACGATTTGAATTCGAGGGCGTTGCCGCTCGGGTCGAGAAAGAACATCGTCGCCTGCTCGCCGACCTCGCCCTTAAAACGAATTTTCGGCTCTACGATGAATTTCACGCCCGCCGCCCGCAATCGTTCCGCTAATCTATTCCAGTCATTCATGGGAAGCACAATTCCAAAGTGCGGGACCGGCACATCATCCGCGTCGACAGGGTTTGAAGCCTTAACCGCGGCCGAATTTTCGGTGAGATGAGCTACGATCTGGTGGCCGAAAAGGTTGAAGTCGATCCATCGGTCTGAACTCCGGCCTTCGTCGCAGCCAAGAACGCCTCCGTAGAAATTCCGTGCGGCGACGAGGTCGTGAACCGGAAATGCAAGATGAAATAGGTTGGTCATTTTGCCTTGGCGATCTGCCTGATCGCCCCCAAATGGTACGCCGAATGGGCGATCATTCCCATCGCCATCCCGATCTCCATCTCGGTCCAGGTGCGCTCCTCGGCTAGGCACCTTAGCGCGTTCTCGTAGGCGTTCCGCACACTTGTCTGCAGGGCGTCCCACTCCGTATCGTTGACGGTCTCGATCAGCCAACTGTCTTCCCAGTTGACCGGCTCTGTGCGGCCGTTTATGTATTCGCCAAGGCGGTCCAGGTAAAATTTCGCGTGCTCAGTTTGGGCCGCGACAGTCGTCCCGTAGAAATCTCTAGACGCCTCCTCAGCCGAAAGGCCCCCGAGTGTGGCGAAGATCCCGACACCGCGGTCGAGGTATGCTGACGGCTGGCCCTCGGGCGAGCCTTCAAATGTTTCACGTAATAGATACGCAGTAGCTTCGACAAACTGCTTTCGTGTGATGCCGTTATTTTCAGATTCCATTGTGCTAACCTCTTGGTCAGATGACCGAGACGATTGACCGATTTCTTGCCGAACTGACCCGCAGTCTATCCGCGGGAACATTCGTCAAACTCACACTAGGTAATTATAAGGGTGCTGACGAACATCTTCAAAAGATCCTGGTCCGGCTCGTCTCGACCAAAAAGGGCACCCGCTTGTTCTTTCTTTACCGGCACGAGACTCGTGATACGGCTAAGAACTATGACCTCGACGACGGCGTTCGGCTGATCGGCGAGGCCATCGCCGGCGGATTTCGCAGCGGCCATCTTTTTACCACCGTACACGACTTTCAGCTTGACGTCGGCAAAAAAGGCCTAGCCCGACTAAATGTTGCAAAGCCGACATTTACGTCTGCACCTTCACAAGCACACAACCGCGCAAAGACACTCCTGATAGATCCGGCCGCCGCATATCTGAGAGCACTTGGTATCACCGATGACAGGGGCCGCATCCGTGACCGCGAACAGGACAAATGGCGGCAGATCAATAAGTTCGTCGAGATCCTTGCCGGCCTGGTCGACAAGTCGGAGTTAAACGGCCGCGACTCGCTGAGAATGGTAGATATGGGCTGCGGCAAGGGGTATCTGACATTTGCCGCCTATGACTATTTCAAGAATACTCGTGGCCTCGAAGTATCGGTCACCGGTGTCGATACCAAAAGCGATGTGGTCGAGCTATGCTCGGGGATCGCGGCAGCTTGTCAGTTCGACTCGCTCAGCTTTTCGGTCGGCTCTATCGCGGGATACGAGATCGGTGACATCGACGTACTGATCGCCCTTCACGCCTGCAATACAGCGACCGACGATGCGATCTACAAGGGCATCATGGCCCGTGCGGCACTGATCGTCGCCGCTCCGTGTTGTCATCAAGAGATCCGCCCGCAGATCAAGCCGCCCGCGATGTTTCGCGACATTCTTAAACACGGCGTGATGCTGGAGAGGACCGCTGAAACGATCACCGATGGCCTGAGGTCGCTCTTACTGGAACGCAGCGGATATTCTACCAAGCTGTTTGAATTCGTTTCCGTGGAACACACTCCAAAGAACAACATGCTCGTCGGCACGCTTCTGAAAATGGCCCTCGATCCAGAACCGTTTGACCGGCAGATCGCCGAGATAAAGGCAATGTACGGCATCGATCACCAGCATCTTGAGACACTTCTTAAGGGGTAACAGTTCTGCCGGCTATTTGGCCTTGTTTTGCATATTCTCCTGTCTTTGCGTTAGATGCCTACACCGGTAGTAAAATATCCCAGCTCGCAAATAAGTAATGAGGTAGAACTATGCAATATGACGCCAAAACACCTGACGAATACATTGCCGGACTTCCCGAGGACCGTCAGCAAGCGATGTCGGCACTTCGCAAAGTGATTAATGATAATTTACCCGAAGGCTTCGAGGAAACGATGGGTTACGGGCATATGGGCTGGGTCGTACCGCACGAGACTTACCCGGCGGGTTATCATTGCAACCCTTCGCAGCCACTCCCGTTCCTGGGAATCGCTTCACAGAAAAATTTCATCGCACTCTATTCGATGTCCCTTTACGGCCTGCCGAGCCAACTCGAGTGGTTTCGAAATGAATGGCCAAAACACACTTCGCGAAAACTAGATATGGGCAAGTCGTGTATTCGTTTCAAGAATCCATCGGATATTCCACTCAAGCTCATAGGCGAACTTGCGTCACAGATCAGCTCGCGTGAGTGGATCGAGATCTATGAAAAGCAAAAGCCGAAGTGATCGTGGCGAAGTCCGTACTCCCGTTTGGGCTTGCGCAGAACTGTCTTTGGACGTATGATTAAGGATTGCGTTAACCCACGCATCGCTTATTTACGGCGAAAAGGAAAAGGTTATGAAACAAGATATACATCCGAATTACACTGAGATCACGGTCACGTGTGCCTGCGGCAGTAGCTTTCAGACGCGTTCGACCATGGGCGAAGAACTTCATATAGAGATTTGCTCTGCCTGCCACCCATTCTTTACCGGCAAGCAGAAGCTCGTCGATACCGCCGGACGCGTTGACCGCTTCAACAAGCGTTATGCTCGCGGTGCGGCAGCCGAAGCTACGAAATAAGGGTATTTGTTCGAGTGAGAACGAAAACCGACAGATATTAGCTAACTAAACCAGACGCCGACCTTCAGCGCCGATCGATATGGGTGTGCATTACGCCCGGGATAGGTGAAAGAGGGTCGGCGTTAGTTATTTTGTTACTAGTAGCAACAGCGAGCATCCGTAAAAGGGTTTGAGTAATCAAAATCGAAGTATGAAAAAGCGACCTTCGGCACGAAAATTGAGATTTCTTCACACCGTCTTTGCAATGGAGCGCGACCTTATCGTCGGCGGCCAGGCGGTGATGGAGGGCGTTATGATGCGCACTCCGTCGGCGTATGCCATCGCCTGCAGGCGCCAGGACGGATCGATCGTCTCTACTGCCGAGAAACTGCCGAAATGGAGCGATAAGTACAAGTGGCTCAACACGCCGGTACTTCGCGGCGGAGCTACGCTTATCCAGTCGATGGCACTCGGCGTTAAGGCCCTCAACTTCTCTGCCCGCATCTATGAGGAAGACCTCAAGGCCCAGGAGGAACTCGAAAAGGCGAAAGCCGGCGAAACGCAATCCGTGCTCGTCGAAGGAACAACCGACGAAGAATTCACCAAGGCCCCGGTCAAGGTGATCATGCCTGAGAAAGAAGATGGTAAGGCAAAAAGCATGGGACAATCAGCAGGGGCGGTAGGTTCGATAATATTTGCTCTGCTCTTTAATATTCTGCTGTTTATCGTCGCTCCGCTCGTATTGACCAATCTGCTGTTCATTTCGCTCGGATGGGCTGCGTCGCCGGTGGTAGCCGCCGATGCGGCTTGGTACGAGACGATAAAGGCATACGTCTGGAAGATAAAACTCGATTCGTTTGGTTCGTGGATCTCGTTCAACCTTATCGACGGCGTGATCCGGATGGTGTTCTTTATCTTCATGATCTACTCGATGTCGTTCCTGAAGGACATTAGGAGAGTCTTCGAATATCACGGCGCCGAGCACAAGACCGTTTTTACATGGGAAAAGGGCCTCGAACTAACGCCCGAGAACGCTGCCACTATGCGTCGTCAGCATCCGCGTTGCGGCACGTCTTTCCTCATGGTGGTAATGCTGATCGCGATCGTGCTTTTCTCGGTCATCAACTTTGAAGCGATGTGGCTCAATCTTGTCGTCCGTATCGCCCTGATGCCGCTGGTCGCGGGGCTATCGTACGAAGTCATCCGTTACGCTGCCAAAAAGGAGTCGGGAGCGATCTTTAAGGTGATGACGAAACCAGGCATTTGGCTGCAGAACATCACGACACAGGAGCCAGATGAGCAGCAGCTCGAGGTCGCGATAAAGGCGTTGGACGAATCGCTCAAGTTAGAACCACAGACCGCATAATATGTTCGAAAAGTTAGCACAGATCGAAAAGTCCTACGAGGAACTTACCGACCAGATCTCTCAGCCCGAGTTCATGTCGGATATGACAGCGTACGCTCGTCTGATGAAGCAGCACCGCAGTTTAGGTGAGATCGTCGAGAAATACCGCGAGGTACGTAAGATGCAGGAGGACCTGCAGGGTGCCCGTGACCTGCTAGCTCTCGCTGACGACGACGACATGCGTGAGATGGCAAACCTTGAGATCGCCGAGATCGAAGAACGGCTTCCTGCCGCAGAAGAGGAACTCAAGGTGTTGCTGCTCCCCAAAGACCCGAATGACGAGAAGAACGTAATTCTCGAGATCCGTGCCGGAACAGGCGGTGATGAGGCGACGCTGTTCGCCGCTGAGATCCTAAGGATGTACGCCCGTTACGCGGAACGCCAAGGATGGAAAATGGACATCCTGGAGGTGTCTGACACCGGCGTCGGCGGCATCAAGGACGCGACCGCAGTGATCGAAGGCGACAATGTCTATTCAAAAATGCGTTTCGAGTCGGGCGTGCATCGCGTGCAGCGGGTGCCGCAGACAGAGTCGAGCGGACGCATTCACACATCGGCGATAACAGTGGCTGTATTGCCCGAGGCCGAGGAAGTCGATGTCCAGATCGATCAGAACGACCTCAGGATCGATACCTTTTGTTCGTCCGGCCCCGGCGGCCAGTCCGTCAATACTACGTATTCCGCCGTCCGTATTACGCACATGCCCACCGGCGTGGTCGTCTCTATGCAGGACGAAAAATCGCAGATCAAGAACCGCGAAAAGGCGATGCGTGTGCTTAGGGCCCGGCTACAGGAGATCGAGGAGCAGAAACAGCACGATGCTCTCTCGGCCGAGCGAAAATCAATGGTCGGAAGCGGCGACCGCTCGGAAAAGATCCGGACCTATAATTTCAAGGAAAACCGTGTCACCGATCATCGTATCGGGATGACGGTGCACCAACTCGATCTTGTTATGGAAGGCCAGCTCGATGAATTCATCGACGCTCTGCGGACGCATTACCAGACCGAGAAACTTAAGGCCGAGGCGGTGGCCGCCTAACTCCGGCAACGCTATGTCAAACGTCACCCGACTCTACCTGATCAGGCACGGTCAATCCGCCGGAAACGCCGAAGGGCGCTTTGGCGGCCATGGGCCGACGCCGTTGTCGGAACTCGGGGTACGTCAGGCCGAAAAGACCGCCAAGGTCCTAGCAAAGGAAGGCATCCATGTCATTTACTCGAGCGATCTGGATCGCGCCGTTCAGACCGCCGAGCCGCTGGCTCAGATACTCGATCTGCCGATCCATAAGTCCGAAGCATTTCGCGAACGTAATGTCGGCGTGCTCCAGGGCCTGACATTTGACGAATCGAAACAGCAGTTTCCGCGTGATTACTACGCCCTGATCAATCGAAACGTTCACCACGTAATCACCGAGGGCGAAAGCTATCGACATCTGCTGAAGCGAATCACCGGCGAACTTCGCAATATACTTCGAAACCACCAAGGCCAGAGGATCGCTATATTTTCGCACACTGGGGCGATCTGTTTTCTTACACTTCACCTGCTCGGTGCCATCCATCGAGGCACCAAAACGACGCCTTGGATCATCACATCTAACTGCGGGATCAACCGGTTTGAGTTCCGCGGGCCGCGCAACGTACGTGTCCTGGCGATAAACGACACGCGGCACCTGGTGCAGACGACCGGCGAGGACGCGTTTGCGGGCCGATAGAACGCGATCCCCGTTGACTTTGGCGGCCAATTTGCATTTACTAGCGTTTGACGGACTCTATCTGAAATGGAGGTCAGTATGAACTCAAGGCTGAGCCCACTTTTCCTTATATCGATCCTTGCGATTTCTGCAGGCACGATCTCCGCTCAGGACGACGAGACACGATCGGCGACGGGCTTGCCGACGAAGATCGGGGAGAACACGACTCGCGGCAGCAAGATGAATGTCTCTGGGCGGATAAAACTCGAAACCGCAGAGACGGTCAAGCCGGCGCCTATCATCACTGTTCACGTTATGTTTGGTGGGGTTACTATCCAGAAAGCGGTCGCCAACGATGCGGGCGTTTTCCTGATCCAAGGAGTTCCGCGTGACGCGGTTTCGATCATGGTAGAGGTCAACGGGAATGAAGTGATTCGCCAGCCCATACCAAATTCTACGATCGGTAATCAGAAGATAGATTTTACGATCCCATGGCCGCTCCAGAGATCTCAGGACAGGCCTGGTGTGGTAAATGTGGGCAACCGATTCAATAGGTCAGCCGAGAATGAAAAGTTGTTTCAGTCAGCCCTGAATTCGAGCAAGAATGGCGAGACCCAAAAAGCCGTTGAGGCCTTTAACAAACTGCTTGAAGCGGATTCCAAAGACTTTGTTGCTTGGACCGAACTCGGTACGGTCTATTTTCGTGCAAATGACCTTAGCAATGCTGAGGCATGCTACTTTAAAGCGATCGAATTGAAGAAGGACTACTTCGCGGCACTGCTGAATCTGGGAAAGCTGTATTTGGAACGAAAGCAGCCTGACGAGGCTATCCTCGTTCTGTCAAATGCGGTAGCGAGCACTCCCTCATCGGCCGATGCGAGGCACAGTCTTGGAGAAGCTTACCTCTTGGCAAAGAAGGGGTCACTTGCGGTTGCCCAATTGAATGAGGCAATCCGACTCGCACCCGACGAGAAAGCTGAGGTCCACCTTAGACTTGCTTCTCTATATGACGCCGCCGGCATGAAGAGCAAGGCTTCAGCGCAATATGTGATGTTCTTAAAGAAACGCCCTGACTTTTCTGGAAAGAAGCAACTTGAAAAGTACATTGCAGACCATCCGCCCGACAAATAAAGATGGAGTTGAGCCGTTTCCGAACTCAACTCCACATCCTGAACGAATACGATCTCTGATCAGAAATCGTACCTGAAGGCAAACTGCATTATCCTTGGCGAATTTGATTGAGCCGTAAACCGCCCAAAGGAACCGCTGGCTACAGAGCCGGTATAGCCAATGGTACCGACCGATTGCCCATCAAAAAAAGCAGTGTTTGTAACGTTGAAAACGTCCCATCGAATAGTCGCCTTATGGCCTTCCTTCCAAGGCAAATCGAATGATTTTGCCAAGCCCGCATCGATATTGAAGGTTGAGGGAAGTCTGATCGGATTTCTGGTCCCGGTTTCTCCAGGATGCGGCGTACGGAATGACGCCCACGCCTCATCTGGATTACTGAAAATATTCGGAAGAGTGCAGCCGGAAGTACACGAAGCCGCCGACGCCCCGAAATTTATGCCCGTTTGAATCGGACGAACCAAGGTATTGTAGCTACGAATATTCCAGTTGGTCTGCCATCCGGTCGCATCGTAAAAGCCATCGAATGGGAAACCAGAGTCCCAACGATAAATACCGCTGAGAGACCATCCCCCGATCAGCGCATTGACGACCTTATTCATGCTCTTCCCAAATTTCCGGCCTCGCCCGATCGGAATATCCCACACTCCATTGAAATTGATCAAATGTCGAGCGTCAAAGTCCGAATAGGAACGCTGGTCCTTGAGTGCAAATGCGTTGAGCACAAAAGCCGCCCCGAAATTACCGCTTGTTTGAAGGCCCGAAGCCTCATCCAACGACTTTGAGAACGTGTAGTTGAAATCCCACGTCACGCCAGTCATTCGTTGGCGAAGCGACAGCGTAGCCCCATGATAATCCGAGGTTCCGCGCGTACTGAAGGTGTTCAGCGAATCGTATTGGCCCTGAAAGAAGTAACGAGTTCCAGTTGCCTGATCGAGTTGCTGCATCAAATACGTCCAGTCGCCGGCATTTGGCTGGCCATTGTAGACCGCCTGAGTGTTGGTGCAATTCGGGATCGGCACGCCATTCACCGACGGACATCCAAAAACACCTCTTAGAGTTCCCGGTGCCCACATGTTATCGAAGAATGGGATCGAAGCCACATTTGCGGCAGAGACACGGTTTTGAAGCTGGATGTCGAGGATCGTCGCCGCCTGGTTATATGACATCTTCGATATCGGATCGCGAATATCTCTTAACATCATCACATCGCGCCCGATCAGCAGGTGTCGAGCGAGGCGCGCAACGTACGCTGCGTCGATCCAGATATTGCCCGGGAGACGCCTTCCGTAGCTGATATTCCATGAATAGTTTACCGGGGAAACAAGATTCTGATCGAGCGAAGTCTCGATCTTTCCGGCACCCGGATTTCGGAATGGAGCCGTCTGGGGAAATGACAACGCAGCGGGTAGGACAATATTCGGGAGATTCCGGATGCTCATAGAAGGTCCGGTGTAAAGCGGGGCCGGATTCGTCGTGATATTGTAAGTGTTTACATTGATCGACGAAGTTGACGCAAATCCCAAAGTATTGGTACCATCCCAGTTCGTAGCGAGTTGCTGACCGAAATAGTCATTGGTGATCGAGTACCCAGCCCTAAAGACCGACTCGCTGCTCTTACCAAATAGTTTCGACAAGAAGCCCGTTTCAAATTCGGGTGACCAAGCTATCGAGATGCGGGGTTGAAGGTTATCCTTGTCGAGCGGATAGATGCTATCCAAGCCGTTCGATTTGCCCGCCTTTCGAACTGACACTGTCTCGCGGAAATTGATACCCCGGTTCATAGCGTCGATGGTGTAGTTCAGATAGTCGGATAGATTTATGCTTGGCACCGTCTCGTACCCCTGGGTTTCCGTTACAGGCATACTCAAGCCATATCGCAAACCGGCGGTAATGGTTAGGTTAGACCTAATCTTCCATGTATCCTGAACGTAAAAATCATACTCATCCGTCTTAAACTCCCGCCTGATACCCGAATTGGCCGCGATCAGCCGTCCCTCGGTATCAAAATTGATGTTAGCTCCGTACCCATTCAAACGACCGAATAACGCAACCAGAGCTCCCTGGGCGGGGACACTCCATGAAGAAGCCACGGCACGGTTCGAGGTACTCGGATCACCTGAGGCAATTCGGATGAATTGGTCTATAACGGTCTTGGCAACATTCGCCTGATAGGCGCTCGGGTTGGTAGTTCCATTATCGAACGATCGTGCGAAGTTAACACGAGTGTTCTTGATGAAACGGAGATTGGTACCGACCTGAACGGAATGATTCCCGGTGACCCACGTAAAATCATCGGTAATATTAGTTGTCGGATTTGTGCGATTGAAGCTTCGAGCAAAGCCCGTTGGCTGATAAATGTAGCGGAACGTTATCGCCGGATCGCTTGAATCCCCCTGATTGCTGAACGCCATCCGCGAGAGTCCGTAGCTAAAGCGGTTTGTCAGGTTGCTCTTGATCAACCAAGTGTGAGTGGCCGCAACGCCAAGCGGGTGACTCCACGTATTAGTGGGCGGGGTGTCCGGAAAGTACGGTGCGGCCCCGGTCACATCCTGTTGATAATTACCCCGGAACGACACTTGATGCTTCTGGTCCCTAGTCACCGCCCAGTCAAAGCGGGCAGTATGCGCATTTTGCGAAACCGGCGTCGCCGCATTAAATGAAAATCCTCCAGAATTTCGTCCATCACCGACCCGGTTGTCATTTGCCGGATACCTGCTGGCGGCTGAGGCAAAAAGTGAAAGTACTGCTGGATTGACATCAACAACAGGTACGCCGCTCAGCAGAAATGAGTTGATCTGCGAGACGTTCAACGTCCAATCCTGGGCTGGTCGAGTTGTGCCACCACATAGTGACGCGATCGTGCAGCCCGTGTCAGTAAATTTGACATTTCCGGCAGCCAGACTGGCTGTCGGCACAAGGCGAGGAGCAACTGCGGCCTCTTTGGCTTCTCTCATCCCCTCATAATTGTAGAAAAAGAACAGACGATCCTTCACGATCGGCCCGCCAAGACGACCACCAAAGAGATTACGCAAGAGCTTTGGTCTTTTCAACACTTGGTCACCAGCGCGGGCGCGTCCGGCGAGCACCTCAGGATCCGTGGGCGAAAATGTCCCGGCCGCATTATTGAACCACTCATTTGCAGTCGTTACCGTGTTGCGATGGTATTCATAGAGAGCTCCATTAAAGGTATTGGAACCACTCTTCGTAATCAACGAGATCTGGGCCCCGGATGAGCGCCCTTTGCTCGCGTCCGGATTGGATGTTGTTACCCTAAACTCGTCCACCGAATCGGGGTTCACCCGAAGTACTGATTCGAACGCCCCTGCATTCTGCTGGTTGTTCACGTCCACGCCGTCAAGCGTGATATTCGCCTGGTCGGCACGACCGCCAACTACTGATCCGTCGGGAGTAACACCTGCCTGGAGGCTCAAGAGATTGGCCACATTTCGGCCCTGAAGCGGAAGGGTAAGGATCTGTCGCGAGACAAAGTTATTTCCGAGACTTGCATCCTGTGTGTTAACGAGACTTTCAAGGCCTCCGGCGTCGACATTTACGACTTCAGTAACTTGACCGATCTCGAGTTTGACATTTACCTCAGCGGCGGTATCAACCAACGCCTGAAAACTGGTGACACTCGCCTTCTTAAAGCCGGTCATCTCAACTTCAAGACGATAGCTGCCAGTCTGAACAGACGGAAACTGATAGATGCCACTCTCGTTTGTGGTCGCGGTTCGAACCGACCCTTGATTACTGATCAGTTTTACCGTTGCACCCGCTACAACATTCCCCTGCTGGTCCGTAACGGTGCCTTTGACAGTCGAAGTTCCTACCTGTGCTGTTGCCGCGATCGAAAGGAGAGCGGTTGCCAGCGCAATTGTAAGGATCCTGCCGACCCAATTGCTTGCCTTCATGTTGTTTTCCTCCATCGTTTTAGGTCAGATCACGAATGACTTGGTGATCCAATCGTTGAGTACAAATCCACTGTAGATTCTCCGGCCGAACCCCTTAAGGAGTTCTCATTACCAAATCCGGCGCAGGAACAATCAGCGGACAAACTGCGAAACTTAGTATGTGGTGCTAGTTTTAATACCACAGTTTTTAAGTGAGAACAACCTGCGGGATGCATCCGCCGTGCCACAGGACACTCTGCATTGACTTATTCAGCGTGCATTAGCAACGAAAAACCGTGAACGCACAGTAAAAGTGGTTATCAGAACGGTAAGGGCGTCCAAGAGGTACCGCTTTTCGATTTTTGCTCGATCGGCGACATTAGAATGCAGCGCACCCGCCGACAGACTACCTTCTCGTAGAATTCTTCAGGAATTTGGATAATACACTGCGAGTTAAGGGACCTAACATTCCCGCAACCAGGCAGCAATCGATTTGACAGCAGTCGCCCCAGTTCCTGCGGCGGTGCTGATCGTTGGCGATGTCGGGTTCGCAAGGTCACCGATAGCGTAAACACCGGGAATCGTCGTTCGCGCCTCCGAATCGACCTTGACGTAACCTCGACCATCAAGATCGATCTGGTTCCGGAACATCTCGCTGTTTGGCTCGACGCCAACACGAATAAGGACAAAGTCCACCGGAAGTTCGCGACTGTCGCCATTGGTCGAGTCGATGAGAGTTGCCGCTTTGACGCTATCGTCTCCTCCAATGAGCGAAAGCTTTGTATTAGGAAGAAACTCCACATTATCAAGGGCCGCAACGGCCCCGATAAAATCTTGCCGGGCCGAAGGTCGATCTCCTCTGTGCACAAGGATCACGCGCTCAGCCTTTTTGCTGAGCATATGTGCGTTTTCGAACGCGGCGTCTCCTCCGCCCACGATCAAGACCACTTTATCTCGAACGATATCTCTTGACGCCGCTCCGGACCTAAGAATTCCACGACCCTCAAATTCGTTTTCGCCCGCGATCCCGAGCTTTCGTCTCCTGACGCCTGTCGCAAGGATCATCGACCGCCCAGTCAGAATCTCTCCATTTCGCGTGACAATTTGCTTGTTCTCAAGATCGGCTTTCAGAAGCTCTACGTCAAGACGTTGTTCAAAGTCGAGGCCATGCACACTGCGACTAAATTTCTCCAACAGTTCTTCCCCATTAGCGGCTCGGATGCCTAGATAGTTCTCGATCGGATTGTGAATCGCATGCAACTGGCCTCCAAGGCTCGGCGCCTTTTCGATAAGACATGCCGTCAGACCGAGATCAACCGCCCAGATAGCCGCAGACATCCCTGCGGGGCCGCCGCCGAGAATCAACACGTCATAATAATTGGGCCTGCTTTGCATCACAGATTTCAACCAATTTGCTAGATTTTGTCATGGCCGACTGACAAACTTTGTCACTTTTGATCACCTTATTCGTAAAAGGAAATCCTCACGAAACATGTCCAAGTCGCCTTTCGCCAAGTATTTGCAGCATATTCAGATAATACAACACAATCCTGCCTGCCACCGTCAGTGGCATTAAGATTGCTGTAAGGGAATACGTCAGAAATGGGCGAAGTCCATCTACTCGCCTCCCAATCCTACCAGATTTCTTTGATTTTCTTATGAGACTCGAATTTGAACCCAGCATCGCTGCGATACCACCAGTTGTGAACGAAGCCTTCGAAGCTCCGGGCTTCGGACACCCGTCAGATCTTGAAACGATACTGAAAAGAGGGATCGAGGCAGCCCAAAACGGAGATCGTGAAACTGCGAGAAAGCACCTTTCACTGGCATCGGCGTTAGACCCAAATTGTGAAGACGCGTGGATGTGGTTGGCGTCCATAAGCGAATATCCTGAGGAGTTGCTTGCTTTTCTCGACAGGGTCCTGAGCATAAATCCAGATAATCAGAGAGCTATTGAGTGGCGCGAAGCTACTCGGTCCCTCCTTTCAAAAACCTTTGCCCAACGAGCTTCAGCCGCATTAGAACAAGGCTCTGCAGCACTTGCGGAACGATGTCTGGAACAAGCCCTGGACTACGACGGCAACAATGCCGCTGCATGGTACTTAAAGGCTCTGATCTCGGCTGACGAGAATGAGAAACTCGAGCTCTTTGCACGGGCCCTCGACGCAGACCCGGATCACGAGGACGCAGCGAAGAAGATCGCAGAGATCCACTCAGCCCGGGCACAGGCGGATTTTGCCGAAGCAAAGAATGCTGCTCTGGAAGGCGATCATGATCGGGCGTCTGAATTGTTGGATGCATACCTAAAGGAAGATCCTCGTTCCGTTGAAGCCTGGATCCTTAAGTCTCATCTGTCGACCGCAGTTGAGCGGAAGATCGAAGCACTTGAAAAAGCTCTAGAGATCGATCCCGAGAATACTGCTGCTAGATCCGGCCTTGCCTTCCTTGCGTTAACGTTTGGTTCGTCAAAAGACCCGGCTTCCGATCCTATCGAAATGGCCTTGGAGACTTCGGCACCTGAGCCACTTGAGACTGTGGTCGAAGAGCAGCCGATCGACACCGCAGAAGAACCATTTAACGAAACTCCTTCCAACTTCTCACCGGCCGATACCTCTGAGGGCTTTTCTCTTGAGCCTGTCGAAGATCCCATCGCTCCGCAGCCTGAAGCCCAAGCGACCGATACATCCGTCGCTGAAGAGGATGAACCATCCTCGCCCAAAGACGAAGTCGAACCGCTCGCAGCCCGCTCGGCTGAAGAAATGTTCGGTTCCGTAGAACCTCTTGTCGACCCCGAACATGAGACGGTCGAGAGCCTGGATCCATTCGCAACGATCGCAACCAACTTCGATGAAACAGAGCCAGGTTTCGGTCAGGAAATGCCGTCAGTTGGTGACGAACCTTGGAACCCTCCTGTTGACGAAGCTGCCCAGCCTGCATTCGAGAATCCGGTAGTTTCAACAGATGCATCATGTCCTTTCTGTCACTCAAATGTTGACGAGCAAGCGTTCGAGTGCGGCGCCTGCCATGCTCCGCTCACTCTGTCCGATCTTGAAGCCCTGCTAAACGTTACCGGAGCTGACCGCGAGACCATTCAAACAGCCGTCACGCAGATGGAAGCAGAATGGAATCTGCGTGAATTGACCGTTGAGGAACTGACCTTCCTCAGCATTGGGCATTTCTGCCTTAGAAATCTGGAGTCCGGACTTCGTTATCTTCAGGAAGCATCTAGGCTCGATCCCAACGATGTCGTCCTGGCCGGTAAGGTCAACGCCTTGGCGATCCGCCTGGATGAGATCCAACGGCAAAACGAGATCCATGAGTCGCAGCCTACCGGTAAAACGATCCTTGTCGTGGACGACAGCGCCACTGTCCGCAAACTCATCTCAGGTAAACTGGAAAAGTCCGGACACGTTGTTATCTGTGCCTGTGACGGCGTCGAGGCACTCGAAAAGCTCGAGGACATCAAGCCGGACCTTGTCCTGCTGGACATCACCATGCCGAGAATGGATGGCTACGAGGTCTGCAAGCAGATCCGATCGAATCCAGATGCAAAGGACCTGCCGGTCGTTATGATCTCGGGCAAGGACGGATTCTTCGATAAGGTCAGGGGCCGCATGGCCGGCTCTACCGGTTATGTGACCAAGCCTTTTGGCCCGGAGACCTTGATGAAGGCCCTTGAGACTTACCTCCTTCCTGACGCTTAATTCCGACGCTACTTTAACGGCCCACCAACGCATGGACCGCAACAAAATTCAATCATTCATAACGAACGCCGAGAGCGGGCTTGCTTCGATACGAAGCAGTCTGCTCATCGTCGCACAGACCGGAGATGCATCCGATCTCTCATCGCTAGATCAGGAACTGGCTCGACTGCGAAACGACGCTAGGTCCGCTGAGCTGGCTGATATAGAGACGCTTGCGGGCGATGCGATCCTGGAAATGGACTCGCTCGCAGCCTCGCCCGGCAGTGCGACCGCCACTGCCTTCTCTACTCTCGACATAATCGCAAAGATCGAGCAGGCCGTGTGGCAAATACGATCTAGTTCGGAAGAGTTTCCGGATGACGTCGCGGGCTTTATCGACGCCTCGTTCTCTGAGTTGGTTCCTATCGAGCCGAAAGACACCTGGATATGCGAGGACCTCGAGGTCGACGAAGAAACGCTTGATGTCTTTCGCACTGAAGCCGACGACCTGCTCGGTCAAATAGTCCATAGTCTCGAAATCCTGGCCGCGTCGCCGTCCGATAATAACGCTCTCTGGGAGATCCGGCGGCATGCTCATACCTTCAAAGGTGCAGCAGGCATCGTCGGCTTGACGGAAGCTGCGTCCGTTGCACATAGAATGGAGGACCTTCTCGACAAGACGGTCGAGCTCCGGTCGCCGGCGTCCTCCGAACTGACGTCATTCTTGTCAGCGTCGGCCGATAGGCTCAGATCCATCGTCAACGCTACTGAAGCCCCGGCCAACATCGACCTCGCACTAATGTACGATACGGCCCTGGCGCGATTGGGAACCGGAACTCATCATGTCGCCCCAGAAGCGACAGTGTTGGCCGGCAACGCTTCAAATGCCGACCAGGATGCCTATCGGCCTTCAACACCGATCGTCAGGGTCTCGCTCGATCGGCTCGACGAGCTGGTCAAGCTGTCGCGGAGTCTCGTGGTAAATCGATCTGCGTTGGCAGAGCGGTTCGCTGAGCTCCAAAGTCCAAGCGGTGCACCGGATGAGACCATTTCAAAGCTCAACAGCATCTTCGAGGCCCAATTGAGTCTCACAGACGAGCTTCACGCCAAGCTGCTCCGCATCCGCATGGTCAGGTTCGGCACGCTCGAGACGCGCCTTAACCGAACCGTCCAGACGACCTGTTCCGACGAAGGCAAGAAAGCTCGCGTCGAGCTTATAAATGCCGATGTCGAGATCGACACACAGATCATCGATTCACTGATCGAGCCGCTGCTCCATCTGCTCAAGAACGCCGTAGTGCACGGAGTCGAGTCGCCCGACACTCGCCGCCTGATCGGCAAATCCGAGACCGGTACGATCCGCGTCCAGATAGAAGCGGACAGCGAGGCCGTCGTCCTAACTGTCTCCGACGACGGCGGCGGCATCTCTGTCGCAAAACTCAAAGAAAAGGCCATTGCAGCACAGATCATCACTTCTGAGTCGGCCGACGACCTCAGCGACCGCGACGCGATGATGCTCATCTTCGATCGCGGCCTGACAACAGCTGACAGTGTCAATCTAAACGCGGGCCGGGGCATAGGAATGAGCATCGTAAAGGAGGCGGTCGAAAAGCTTGGTGGCACGGTCCACGTAGAGTCAAAACCACGCCTGGGAGCGTCGTTCACTATCCTAATGCCGGTCGCCGTTGAACAGCACGCTGTACGTTCGTCGGCCGATGCCGCCGAAGTGGCTGAGGATCACGCAACGCCGCTTGTACTTATTGTCGACGATAGTGCGAGCGTCCGTCATCAGGCTGTAAAGATCGTCGAAAAGGCCGGCCTTCGCACTATTACGGCTAATAACGGCGCCGACGCACTTGAGTTGCTTCTCAATGGCACGATCGAGCCCGACCTGATCCTATCTGACGTCGAAATGCCGCAGATCGACGGTTGGGAGTTCCTCGAATACGTCAAGACCGACGAGAATTTCGGCCACGTGCCAGTCGTCATGGTCAGTTCTCTCGACGCGGCCGAACATCGCGAACACGCACTCAGCCTGGGAGCCGCCGACTATCTCGTCAAGCCGTTTACGGATGCGGCGATGGCCAAGATCCTCGAAAAGATCGAAATCGGCGTCACGGCTTAGCGTACCGGCGGTTTGCTCGGCCTGATCTCGACCTTACTGGGCAAGGCCCTTGCCTCCATCGACAGCAGATCAACGACAACCTGTGCAATATCCTCAGGCTGGATCTGCCAGGCCTTTTCGTCGCTCACCTCATCGCCGCCAAATTCCGTATTCACGCTTCCCGGACAAATGTAGCTGACCTTTATGTCGTCATGCCGCACTTCCTGCATCATGGCTTCGGTAAAGCCGTTCAGGCCGTATTTCGAGGCATTATATGCAGCCATTCCGGGGTGTGGATTCTGGCCTGCAAGCGATGAGATATTTATGATGTAGCCGCCGCCGCGACGCTTCATCATCGGTATCGCATAATGACAGGCGTAATAGGTCCCAAGCAAATTGGTCTCGATCGTCTGACGGAATTCGTCGGGCGTGATCTCCTCGACCGTCTTACGCATGATCCCCACGCCGGCGTTGTTGATCAGAATATCGACGCCGCCATAGACTCGTTCACAGTCATCGAGCATCGACCGCACTTGCTGCTCATCCCGAACGTCACAGTCGCCGCCGGCCGCATCACCGAATTCCGAAAGTCGGGTGACCGCCGACGATACGCTGACCGGTTCGCGGCCGCAGATAAAGACCTTGGCCCCGCGAGTAAGCAGAGCCTCCGCGATGGCGTAACCGATCCCGCGGGTTCCGCCGGTGACAACTGCAACTTTTTCCTTAAGGTCCATATAACTGTGACACTTCCCGGCGATGCCTATTAGCTCAATTTCCGCCTGAGCACATCGTTGACGATCTTCGGATTAGCCTTGCCTTGCGAGGCCTTCATCACCTGGCCGACAAAGAAACCAAAGAGTGCATCTTTACCGCCTCGAAACGCCTCGACCTGTGCCGGATTTGCGGCAATGATCTCATCTACGATGGCCTCGATCGCCCCGGAATCGGACACCTGTTCAAATCCCTTTTCGCGGATGATCTCGGGGGCAGGTTTGCCGGTCGCAAACATCTCGGCGAGCACTTCTTTTGCCTGGTTGTTGTTGATCTTGCCCGACTCGACCGTAACGATCAATTCGGCAAGGTCCTCGGCACTTACGAGGCTTTCGCCGATCGCACGTCCAGAATTATTGAGTTCACGGGTCAGTTCGCCAAGGATCCAGTTCGCCGCTGCCTTTGGTTTTGCGGTGATGCGGGCGGCCGTCTCGAAATACTCCGCCAGGCCTCGATCCGACGTGAGCTGCGTCGCCTCGGCAAAGACAAGCCCGTACGTCGCTATAAAACGGTCCCGCATCACGTCGGGCAACTCGGGCATCGATGCCTTGACGCCGTTGATGAAGTCGGCCGAGACTCGCAGAGGCTGCAGGTCGGGCTCGGGGAAATAGCGGTAATCGTGTGCATCCTCTTTTGAGCGCATCACGCGTGTGCGATTGTTCTTTTCGTCCCAGAGACGCGTTTCCTGATTGACGCCTTCGCCGGTCTCGTGTGCCTCGATCTGACGTTCGATCTCGTACTCGATGGCCTTTTGCATGAACCGCACGGAGTTTAGGTTCTTCAGCTCGACTTTGTTTCGAAATTCGGTCTCGCCGACCTTTCGCACCGAAACGTTGGCCTCGCAGCGCAGGTTCCCTTTCTCCATGTCGGCCTCGCTGGCGCCGACCCAACGCAGAGCGTGGCGAACGTGATTAACATAATCGAAAGCCTGCCACGAGGTGTGAAAATCGGGTGCCGTAACGATCTCGCCGAGCGGCGTGCCCGCCCGATTGAGATCGACGTATGAGTATTTGTCCGTATCCGGCAGACCTTCGTGAACATTCTTGCCCGCATCTTCCTCAAGGTGCATGCGCTGAATGTGTATCGTCATAGGCTGCCACTCGACGGGCCGTCCATGCTCGTCGCGCTCGGCGGTCATTATCGTAAGCTTTCCGTCTGCCGAGAAAGGCTTGTCATATTGAGATATCTGATAACCCTTAGGCAGATCGGGATAAAAGTAGTTCTTACGCGAAAAGATCGATGTTTCCTGTATCTCGAGTCCGAGTGCCAACGCCGCTCTTGCTGCCAATTCGACCACGCGTTTGTTGAGCACCGGTAAAGCACCGGGCAGGCCCAAACAAGTCGGACACGTATTCGAATTCGGCTCGCCGCCGGTCTCGACCGCGCACGAGCAAAATATCTTGCTCTCGGTCGCGAGCTGCGTATGTATCTCCATGCCTATGACGGCTTCCCAACCTTCTTTCATAAATTATCTTCTGGGTCTGACAAAAAGCGGCTGCGGCCGCGTTGCCGGTCCTGTAGGCCAAAACTGCCCGCCGGCGAAATAGCCTTGCTGCCTCGGCACATTCACATATCGCGGCTTATACCAGTAACGGCGGCCGCCAACCCAATAGTATTGCGGCCAATAAGTGTCATTGGCGAACTGTGAACCTGCGGTCGAATTTATGATGGTTTTTTCGACCCTTGACCGGCGTTCGAGTTCCTCGCGTTCCCGTTCCATACGTTCGCGTTCCAGGCGCTCGGTACGAAGCCTTACGCTGAGTTCTTCTGCCGCTTTCGCCGACTCGGCATTTCTGCGGGCCCTTTCTTCGGGTGATGCGAACCCCAACCGGGCATAATTGTCACGCAGATCGGCCTCGGCCTTGACCCGCTGGTCACGATATTTCTCAAGGTCCTGATTCGTTACGGTCCTCGCCTGGCCCGAAACAAGCGCGACAGCCGCCAATGTAAAGCAGAAACTAAACAGCAGTTTTTCCTTCATGATCTGACCTCTCTTTTTTCAATAATATCACGTCTCGGACCGGCGGCCGGAGTATCTCGTTAATCGGCCGGACCGGGCCAGTTTGTCAAACGAAACATCGGCCTTGCCTGATCAGCCCTTTGCTGAGTGGGTGTCTGATTCGCGTGGATCTTCGCCCATGCGAGCTGCCTGTTGGCGTGACTGTCTAGGTCCCGCCGGATCAACTCGCGAATATACTCGCTCACCGACGCAAAGTGCGATGAATACACGTGTTCGTGCAGATTATAGTTCATGTACTCCGGGATCGAGATCGTCAGTTTCTGCCTTCGTGCCATTTTATTTCTCCTTTTGTTCAACTTTTTTGAGGGTGTACGCATTTGTCCGGACAAGTGTCGGACACTGTCCGGACAATGTCCACCCGTTCAATCGCCATTTGAACATCTATCTTGTTGATATATAACGGTTTATCTGTCATTTTTCGCCATGTTCAATGTTCAATTCATTTCGTTAGTAAACATAGTGTTTTTCCTAAGAAACTGTTGCAAGTATAGCACAACGTTT
>CAZJFB010000027.1:0-6799 GCA_964545145.1 uncultured Chloracidobacterium sp.
TTCCGACTTTGTCGCAGATTTCCGATACGGCCGCCAGTGGTCGTCTTTTTTGTGTCGTTTGTAACCAGATTTTGACATGCGTCAGCCCGGCTAAATAGAATCGGCATTGTGAAAAAGGAACGCGAGCCTATTACGGTCGAGACCATAGTAAAAGCCCACCGTCAGCGTGCCGGTGAGATCCGTGCCCGTCTGGCAGAGTTTCGGTCGATCCGTGAGAGTGGAAGCGACACTGTCCTGCTCGAGGAGATGGTCTTCTGCTTTTTCACCGGCGGATGCAGTGCTCGCATGGGATTGAATTCACTCGAGGCGGTCAAACCGATACTTCTGACCGGCGATCACCCACAGATCGCCAACGCCCTCGTCGGCGTCCACCGATATCCGAATGCCCGGGCGAGGTACGTCATTCATTCTCGCGACTTCCTGCGTGAACAATTTGGACTCAAGCTGCGTAAGAAGCTGGAGAGCTTTGATTGCAGCCTTGAGCGCAGGGATTGGCTGGTCCGCGAAAAGGGCATCAAGGGCCTTGGGTACAAGGAAGCGAGCCATTATCTGAGAAATATCGGTTACACGGGCTACGCTATCCTGGACAAGCATGTTTTGAATTGTCTTTTTGAATTGAAAATTATCGACGACCCAAAGCCACCAAATACGCGTCTCAGGTATCTAAGCACTGAAGATAAACTCAAAAGCCTGACAGCGATGACGGGCATCGATTTTGACGAGTTGGATCTGGTACTCTGGTCGATGAAGACCGGTGTTATACTAAAATGACGTTTCTCCCGGTGTCGAGCATGGAGTTTGCCGTATGCGGTACAGCGGTCTCGCAAATATCCTGAAACTGGTTAGCAAAAACAGATCGGTGTGGTTCGCCATCACGGCGATCGTGCTTACCGCCTCACTCTCAGTCCAAGCCGGCGATCAGGAACCGCCTCAGGCGATCCGCAAACTAATAAAGGACGCTACCAAGCTCACGCGTGCAGGAAAGCTCGACGGAGCGGAGAGCGTCCTGCGCAGGGCGATCGCAGTCGACGAAAGACGGACCGAAGCCAAAATTGAACTTGCCTACGTTTTTGCCAAACAGCGACGTCTGGGCGAAGCCTACGAGATCGTATTCCCGATAGCCCGTGACGACCCAAAGAATGCCCGGGCACTCTCGGTCCTGGGAGCGACGTTGCTGACTGGCGGCCGATTCAAAGATGCTCGAGCCCTGTTTTACGCGGCCATAAAACTCGATCGAAAGCAGGACCTTGCCTGGGCCGGCTACGGAATGCTCGACTTCTACGAGAACCGGATAAACGAAAGTCTTCAGAATCTACAGGAAGCGGTATTCCATGAGCCGCAGGAGCCGGATTATCTTTTTGCCCTTGCTCAGGTCTCGGCCCGTGCAGAACGCTATACCGAGGCTGCGGACGCGTACAAGGACTTTCTGAGCGTTTCGAGCAGCGCCGACGCCGACCGCCGAGCACGTATTCGCGGGCTGATCAATTTTCTTCGCTTTCTCGGACAGGCAGGAAAGCTATACACCTCGACCGGCAAGGACGAGACGTCGGTTCCATTTGAGCTGGTAGGGAATCGGCCGATCATTAAGCTCCGAGTGAACGGTAACGACGAGCCGCTAAGATTTGTCCTCGATACGGGATCTGGGATCTCGGTCATCTCAGACGCGACCGCCAAGAGACTAGGGATTCGATCGATCACAAAGGGCGGCTTTGCACGCGGCATAGGCGGTGACGGCAAATTTGAGATCGTGTATGGAATTTTGCGAGAGGTCAAGATCGGCGAGGTCAGCCTGCGGCAGGTACCGGTGTATTTGCGTAAATTCCATGCCGAGAGCCATCCGGTCGATGGTTACATCGGCCTCGCGCTGATATCGAAGTTTCTGACGACGATCGATTACGGTGCCAAAACGTTCTCATTGACCAAGAAAGAGGATGACAAACGGGACTTCCGTGACGCGACCGCGGAACTTTCGCTGCCGCTGCGGCTTACGTCAAGCGGATTCCTGAGCGGCGAAGTTCAGCTCGAAGGCGTCGATGTGCCGTTGAACTTCATCGTCGATACCGGTGCGAGCGTCTCGGTGATATCGTCGGATGTCGCTCGATCAGAGGGGATGAGTACCTTTGCCAACCCTGAGAAACTTCGAGTGATCGGTTCCGCGGGCGTGACCGACGACGTTCAGACATTCAACCTGCCAAAGGTGACCTTTGGGAAACATTCGAGAAAGGACATTACCGCCGTCGCACTCGACCTCGGGATCATTAACGAGGCGTCCGGATTCGAACAGTCGGGAATACTGGGCGGCAATTTCCTAAAAAATTATCGGCTTACTTTCGATTTCAAGCATTCGCGGGTAACATTTGTTTCCGTAAATTCGGAGCACGAATAGGACCGAGCCGATGAAGCACAGCTTGTATCTCGAAACGTCCGTTGTCGGTGCCTACCTTGATAATGACGAACCATTCCGTCGCGATCTGACCATCCGATGGTGGGAGCATGAGCTGAGTGAATATCGGGTGTTCAGTTCAATGCTCGTCCGGCGCGAGATCGAACGCATGCCCGAGCCCTATCGCGGAGGTTACATCAACCTGATCGAGCCCTTCGAGCAGCTTGAAATTACCGAGGAGGTTGCCATCCTTGCCGAAGGCTATATCGACCGCGGCATCTTTCACCGCAAATATATTGCCGACGCGATACATATGGCAGCAGCGTCGTTTCACAAGATCGACTACGTTGTGACCTGGAATTTTGGCCATCTGGCCAATGTCAGAAAACAAGCGAGACTAAGGTTGTTCAATACAGCCGCGGGGTTCTTCTCACCGATCATTGTGACGCCCGAGTTTCTAGTACATTCGATCTGACCAACACGTAAAAAAGACCGGAGGGGATAGATCCCCTCCGGCCCTTTCCCCATCACTCTTATTTGACTACGGTGTGACCTCGACAAACCGGGGAAGCGAAACAGCCTGATTAAGATATACGCCAAACTCTGTACCGGCTTTTACGTCTGCCTCTGGGCCCTTCATGTAACGTTCGCCCAAAAAACCTGCGCCGGCACCGACGATCGCTCCGATCGCCGTAGCCTTGCCGCCTCCGACAATGGCACCAAGGATCGCCCCGCCGGCAGCACCGCCGCCGATGAAGATGATCTTACGATTCTTCATTTTGTCGCCGCTGACGCCGCCCTCGTTGTCGCTGCTGGTCTTGCCCGCGTCGAGGTCGGTTAGCGAGCCGTTGATCGTACGGGTCCGTCCATTCGGCAGCTTGACCGAGATAAAGCCGGCGTCGATCTCGCCCGGCTTGCCGCCCTTTGCCGCAGGCTTGACCGCGTTGACCCGTCCGGTGAGCTTACTGCCGACCGGGATGACAACGACGCCGCCCGATGAATAGACCGGCTCCGTAACCGTAACGGTAAAGGTATTGCCTACCGCCGCCGTCTTCGACGAAATGTCCTTATCCATCCGAGTGCGGATAATTGTGCCCACCTCAACAGCGAAAACGGGTTCGGCAGGCTTTACGGCGACTGGCTTCTTGACGGGCTTTTTCTTGATCGTCGGCTTTTGGGCGGAAACTGCACCGACTCCGGCCAGGAGCAAAACAACCAATAGGGCAAACAACTTATTCATTTTGAAACTTCTCTTCATCATCATTTCCTCCCGGGAGTGATAACTTTACGGCTGCCGAGCTGCCGTAAGTCAGGCATTTGAGTGTAATTCTCTCGAGTTAGTTGTACAAAAAACAGGGCGATCTAACATCACAATTTCTTCCAGAATAACACTCGAGACAGGTGTCACAAAAATTGACAGAAAAAACTGAAATCCTCCGCGATTCGACGTATAAATAGGCGTACAGAAAATTTAGCAGCCCTTGATCTCACTGGCCCCCGGTCTCAACACCGGGGGTCAAGTGATTTAGAAGAGAAGTTTAACAAGTTTTGACAGGAGTCCTGAACATGCATCTGATCGCCCCGACGATATTGCTTTTTGGCCTGAATTTGCTCGATGCTTTACTGACGATAGTCTGGGTTCGCAGCGGAGTCGCGACCGAGGGGAATCAACTGATGGCCGCACTGCTCGATATCGGCAACGGGCCGTTTCTGGGTGTGAAGATCGCGATCGGGCTCGTTGCTGCGGTCGTTTTGTACAGGTGGGGCAACCGTCCTTTGGCCCGATACGGGCTGGCAGTCGCGCTCGCCGTCTATCTCGGCCTGATGGGCATCCACGTTTTTACAGGGCTTGCTGCGTTTGGGCTGGTGTCAAATGATACCATTCATCGGGTCTCGCAATGGTCGGGAGAATTACTGGCTGTGATCATGTGATCCTAGAGTGCAAAGAGATACTTAACGGCCCGTGGGTTTCATTCGAAACAACGGGCCGAAATTTTTCGTAAAGAGTACACAACGCAACGGGATTTTTTTATCATCAAAAATCCTGTATTTTATTTGCTTTGGGAAGGTACTCATATATGTCCAATAAGGCTGTCTATCATATCTCGGCCCGACAGATCATTCTTCTCGCTTTTGCGTCGGCTTTGATCGCGGTCGGTGCCACTGCTTTAGTTTATAATCTCGGCCGGTTTTGGCAGGAGAAGGGGGATTCGACCCTGGCTCTTGCCGAACAGGCTCCGCCGATGCTATCCGATCCCTCAACCGTATCGGATGAGCAGAACAGCATCGAGGTTTACAAGTCGATCTCGCCCGGCGTTGCGTTCATCAATACCACGTCATTCACCCAGGATTGGTGGGGAAACGAGCAGGAAGGTAAGGGCAACGGTTCGGGATCGGTGATAGATGCAAACGGGAACATCCTGACGAACTATCACGTCATCGAGGGGGCCCAAAAGCTAACGGTTAGTTTCGGCGGCGATAAGGTCTATCCGGCAAAAGTTGTCGGTGGCGATCCCGATACGGACCTTGCTGTGATCAAGATCGATCCTCCGGCGGGGTTAACCATTGTGCCGCTTGGCGATTCGGATAAACTCGTGGTCGGGCAAAAGGTCCTGGCGATCGGTAATCCGTTCGGGCTGGACCGTACCCTGACCACAGGTGTGATCTCCGGCCTGCAGCGTCCTATTCGTGCCCGAAACAACAGGCCCATTGACGCCGCGATCCAGACAGACGCCTCGATCAATCCCGGAAACTCGGGCGGCCCGCTGCTTGATAAGTACGGGAAGATGATCGGAATAAATTCTCAGATCCTTTCGCCGGCCGGGGGCTCGGTAGGCGTAGGCTTTGCGATCCCGGTCAATACCGCCAAGCGAGTCGTGCCCCAGCTGCTGCAATTTGGAGAGGTGCGCCGGCCGAAATTCGCCGGTAATTTCTACCCAGTTGAGGCTCTACGGGATAGAGGCTACCGTATGCCGGTCGAAAGCGGCCTGATGGTCTATCAGGTGCAGCAGGGCGGCTCAGCCGATCGTGCAGGGCTGCGCGGCGTGACTGCTGACGGGAATATCGGCGATATCATATTGTCGGTTGATGGACAAAAGATGAACGACCTTGACGATCTTTACCGATTGCTCGATAAGAAGCAGATCGGCGATACCGTCAATGTCGAGGTCTATCGCGGTGGCCGAAACGTTACCGTACCGGTCAAGCTTCTCGCTGCTCAAGCCAACTCGCGCAGGATCAATTAGGAGCTAAACAACGTACAATAACGCGGTGGGCCGGTGCTCGCCGCGTTTTTTTCATGACCGAGCTTAACGATTTCTACAATCACGGCTTTGGCTGGACCTGCCGCCAATGCGAAAAGGAGCTGGCGTCGTCACACGTGGACGATGCCCGCCTGCCGCGCGCGTTTCGCGAGGGCGAGGCGGAGGGCAAGTCTCCCCGGTTGGCCCATCACGCTCTGGCCAAGTGGACTGACAAGACTCGGCGCTTTCTCACGTGCCCGAGGTGCGGCATAACCGAACCGGTCGATAGATCGTGAACTTAGTATTGTTCGTGCTCCGTGATAGATTGTAAGTAATGCTACAAAAAGAGCTGGAGGCCGCGATCTCAGCCGCGCAGCTTGCCGCAACTGCCATTCTTAAACACTACGCCGACGGTTTTGAGACCGAAGAAAAGATCGGGGTCGATGATCACAGCGAACCCGTCACAGCCGCAGACCGAGAGGCCAGCCGGCTGATCGTTGATTCGCTCGGGGCCGAGTTTCCCGACGACGGCATCCTCTCCGAAGAAGAAGAGGACGACCGCGACCTCCGTATGTCAAAGCGGCGACTTTGGATAATCGACCCGATCGACGGCACGTCCGGATTTGTTAATCACGACGGCGATTTTGCCGTACAGATCGGCCTTGCAGAGGACGGAGTGCCGGTCGTGGGAGTCGTCCTGCTGCCTTTTCATGATGTTCTGTTATACGCATCAAGGGGATGCGGGGCATTCGCCGTAAGAGGTGGAGGCACGCCGGAACCGGCGGAGGCCTCAGATGTGAGCTCATTTCGAGATATGAAGCTCGCAATGTCCCGAAATCATGCGAGCCCCCGAATGAAACGGATCATTGAGCATTTTGAATTCTCCGGCATAGTTCGCCGTGGATCTGTCGGGCTAAAGGTCGGGCTCATCGCCGAAAAGACTTGCGATATCTACGTTCACCCAAGTCCGCGTACCAAGCTTTGGGATACCTGCGCGCCGCAGATCATCCTCGAAGAAGCAGGCGGTAGATTTACTGATCTTTTCGGCTACGAGATGCGTTACGATCGTGCCGACCTGCAGAATCGCAACGGAATCCTGGCAACAAATGGCCGCTGTCACGAGGCCGCTGTTGCTCATATGAGGCCGATACTTGCCGAGTTTGGGCGCGTGCCG
>CAZJFB010000027.1:6899-38312 GCA_964545145.1 uncultured Chloracidobacterium sp.
CGAGGCCGCTGTTGCTCATATGAGGCCGATACTTGCCGAGTTTGGGCGCGTGCCGTACAAATATTAAGCGCACGTTTAACAATAAATCGGTTGTTTTCTAAGCACCACTGTGATAGAAATACTGTTCAAGTAGTTTCTACGAGCGCATAAGCTAAATTAAACAAGGACGATATTTAAGTGATCACAGATTCGGGAATCGCTGTCTCCGCGGAAGTGTCTGAGGAAAGGTCGGTGGTCTATGCGGGCGACTACCTTAATAAGCTCACCGGCGAAAAGATCGAGTACGAATGCAAACGCCGCATCGAGTCGGGCTGTAGGGAACTGATCGTCAACTTCTCGCAGACCGAACTCGTCAATAGCATTGGGATCTCGATCCTACTTGGCGTGATCGATAACGCGTCGAGTATGGGGGCGAAGGTCGTATTCTCGGATATGAACGAATCGACCGTCGAGCTGTTTGAGATGCTCGGGCTCACAAAACACGTCACAATTGCATAAAACTGACATGGTCGAACACGATAACAAGCTCATCCACGCATTCGGCGCACTTGCGGATCTGGGGCAAGAGATCACCAACAAGTCCAGCTTTCAGGAGACGATCCGGACATCGCTTCACCTTTTGTCGGGTGCTCTTGGGATCATGCGCGGTGCTGTCGCTAGATACTCTCGTTTCGGGCATGAGATGAATATGCTCGCCATTCGAGGGCTCGGGGAGGACTTTCCGCTTAGCCTGATGGTGACGGGCGAGGACGAGCGTCAATTTTTGACCAATGGGTTAAACCCGATCGAGGTACGCGAGGCACAGGTCCTGCCGTTCTTCCAGATACACAATGTAAGCTTTGAAGATCGGCGACTCGAGCTTTTTGTTCCGCTCGTAGTGCGGGACGAGATAGTCGGGGCGATCTTCCTTGGTGAAAAAGCGACGGGCGAGCCATATGCCTCGTACGATAAAGAGATAATTTGTGCAATGGGCCGTCACATCGGCGTTGCGATAGCTCAGCGAAATCTGATGGCCGAGATCGAGCGACACGCGGAGGAGAACCGCCGCCTATTCGACGAGATGCGCTCCACATATCACGATACGGTCAAAGCATTTGCGGCGGCGATCGACTGCAAGGACAAATATACCGAGGGCCATTCGGTCCGCGTCGGTAAATTCTCGGAGATCATAGCGGCGGAACTCGGTTGGGGCCCAGATGAGGTCGAAGGAGCCGCAGTTGCGGGTTACCTGCACGACGTCGGCAAACTCACTGTCGAAAGGAAGATCATAAACGCGCCTTATCGTATAAATGCAAAAGAGTCTGCCGAACTCAACAAACATCCGGCCGTCGGTTACGAGATCTTGCAGCCTATACATCATCCTTTCGCGGATGTACCGCTCGCGGCAAAATATCATCACGAGAGGCTGGACGGCCGCGGCTATCCCGACGGCCTGTACGATCGCGAGATACCGTATATTGCCAAGATCGTGAATTTGGCCGATTCGTTTGACGCGATGACGACCGACCGGCCTTACAAGGCCCGCCGCCCGGCGAAGGACGTGGTCGAGGACCTTCAGCGAAACGCGGGACGCCAATTTGCTCCTGAGATCGTCACTGCATTTCTCAGCGGAATGTTGAAGGAATTGACCGGCGACGATCGCAACAAGCGATTCCGCCGCCTGCTCGGCCGCGAATATATGGAGGCTGAGGGGCTCGCGGCGAAGATCAAATTCACGCTGAACGAAATGGCTCCGACAACGCCCATGACCTATGTTGCGGCGGCGTCGATCGGCGACCCGCAGATCCACTAGGTCTCGTCGGTACTGTTGCTAAGTAATTGGACGAACTTTCTCGCGGCGAGAGATAGCGTGCGGTCGCTGCGATAGATGACGCCGACCGAGCGTATCCAGTATTTTTCCGCAAGGTGAACGACCGAAAGGGTTCCCGCCCGGTTTGCCTCAGCCACGGCAGGCTCAGGAACGATCGCAATGCCAAAGCCGACCTCGACCGCTCGTTTTATCGTCTCGATATTGTCAAATTCGGCGATCGTCTTGACGTCCACGTGATTCGCCCTAAAGACCTTGTCGATCGCTTTCCTCGTCGGCACATCCCGTTCGAAATGGACGAAGTCCTGTCCGTTAAGTTCGGTCACCTTTACTTTTTTCCTTGACGCAAGTTTGTGCTCCGGCGGCGTGATAAGTACGAGCAGGTTGTCGGGCATCGGTACGATGGTCAGGCCGCGACGTGGTTCGGGGAACGCAAGGACACCGAGTTCGACCGTGCCATTGAGAACATCGCGGACGACACGCGTAGTGCGTGAGTATTCAAGATCGATCTTGGCGGCGGGAAATTTTGTCATGAACTCGCGCACCTTGGCGGGCAGCTCGTGCAGCCCGACGCTGTAGACCGTCGCGACCTTGACCGTCCCGCCGATCTTGCCCACAACGCCGCGGAGGCTCTCCTGAAGGTGGTCGTAGGCGTCAAGCACATGCCGGGCCTCGCGGTAAAAGACCTCGCCGGCGGCCGTCAGCTTGACCTCACGGCGGCCGCGGATACGCTCCAGCAGGCGCCGCTTGAACCTGTCCTCCAACGAGCGTATCTGCTGGCTTACGGCGGATTGGGTAATGAAGTTCCTTTCAGCCGCCAGAGAAAAACTCTCGAGATCGACAAGGTCGCAAAATACTTTTAGCGTCTCGATGTGCATGCGTGGATTCCCGCAGCCTAATAAGTAATACTACTTGAAGGCCACAACATTTTTCATTTTATCTTATCTGAAAATCTCCGTATCATAAAAAGCTCAGAAGAGCCGTTGCCGAAGACTGTCTTAGTTTGTAAAATTCAAAGACAGTAATTCAGCACTTTATATTTAGGGTTTCAGGATGGCGATAAGATTCTCCAACACCTTTTTGTTGCGCAAGCTGCACCAGATCACGGGCATCGTTCCGCTCGGGATGTTCTTTTTCGTCCACATGTTCACGAATTCCAAAGCGCTGAATGGTGAGGCGAATTTTGCCAAGGCGGTGAAAGAGATACATGACATTCCGTATCTGCTCCTGATCGAGATCTTCGGCATCTTTGTACCGCTGCTCTTTCACTCTGTGTACGGCATTCTGATCTCAGCTGAGGCCAAGCCGAATGCTTTAAGTTACGGCACCGCGCGTAACTGGTTCTATATCTTTCAGAGGGCAACCGGCATCTTCCTCTTCTTCTTTATCCTGTTCCATATTCTCAACCTCCGCTTTGGTGTTGTGCCTGGATTGAACATGACGCCGGTCGCCGGCAACGCGGACAAAGCGTTTGCGATCGTGGCGGGTGAGTTCCAGATCACCTGGGTGCTTGTACTTTATATTCTGGGCGTCATGGCGACGGCATGGCATTTGGCGTACGGATTCTTTCTCTTTGCGGTTGATTGGGGGATCGTGATCGGCGAGAAGGCACAGCGGGTCACGCTGACGGCGTGCCTGGGGCTTGCCATCATGTTGTCGCTTGTCGGAATCAATGCGGCGTTCGCTTTTATACGGCCGTGCGGGCTGATGCCCAAGGCCATGTGCGAGGAGACGAAAAAACCGTCGAGCGGTTCAGTGAAGTTTTAGTCGTATGGCATCGAATTCTCTAAAAATAGCGATCGTTGGCGGCGGGCTAGCGGGCCTTGCTGCGGCGATGAAGATCGCCGAATCAGGGCACGACGTAGATCTGATCTCGGTAGTACCCGTCAAACGATCGCATTCGGTCTGTGCCCAGGGCGGCATCAACGGAGCGGTCAATACAAAGGGTGAGGGCGATTCGCCCGCGAAGCATCTCGACGACACGGTTTACGGCGGCGATTTCCTCGCTAACCAGCCTCCGGTCAAGCGAATGACCGATATGGCCCCGGAGATCATTTATCTATTTGACCGGATGGGCGTGCCGTTCTCCCGAACAAAGGAAGGATTGCTTGATTTCCGGCGGTTCGGCGGAACGCTTCATCACCGTACGGCGTTTTCGGGTGCCTCTACCGGCCAGCAGCTGCTTTATGCTCTCGACGAGCAGGTCCGCAAATGGGAGGTCGGCGGAAAGGTGACAAAGTACGAGGGTTGGGAAATGCTCTCGCTCGTACTCGACGACCATCAGGTCTGCCGAGGTCTCATCGCAATGAACCTTCAGACGCTCGAGCTCAAGTCGTTTGCGGCGGACGCCGTGATAATGGCGACCGGTGGGCCGGGCCTGATATTCGGCAAGTCGACCAACTCGATGACCTGCACCGGCAGCGCGACGTCGGCATGCTATCAGCAAGGTGCCAAATACGCTAACGGTGAGTTTATCCAGGTGCATCCGACGTCCATCCCCGGCGAGGACAAGCTCAGATTGATGTCGGAATCTGCCCGAGGCGAGGGTGGCCGCGTTTGGGTGCCGAGGAATGACGGCGATACCCGTTCGCCGAAGGACATCCCAGAGAATGAGCGTTGGTACTTCCTCGAGGAGAAATATCCGGCATACGGCAATCTCGTGCCCCGCGATATCGCGACACGCGAGATCTTTCAAGTTTGTTTAGAGGGCCACGGCGTCGGGGGCGAAAATCAGGTCTATCTCGACCTTACGCATATTCCCGCGGCTACGCTGACCGAGCGTCTTGGTGCGATCCTCGAGATCTATGAAATGTTCGTCGGTGACGATCCTCGTTATGTGCCGATGCGTATTTTCCCGGGCGTACATTATTCGATGGGCGGCCTTTGGGTCGATTTTGAACAGCGGACGAATATTCCGGGGCTTTTCGCGGCGGGCGAATGCGACTATTCGATACACGGTGCAAACCGCCTTGGAGCTAACTCACTTGTTTCGTGTGTTTACGGCGGATTCGTCGCGGCTCCGTCCGCGATCGAGTATGCAAAGAACGTGGAACGCGGCTCGACCGAATCGAACGGCATTCACGACGCCGAACTCCGACGTCAGCAAGAGATCAATGATTCGATCGTCAGAAGCGAGGGCGGGGAGAACCAGTATAAGCTTCACGAGGAACTCGGCAAGGTGATGACTGACAACGTGACTGTTGTCCGCTACAACGACCGCCTGCAGGCGACCGACGACAAGATCCGCGAACTCCAGGACCGCTTTAAGAAGATATCGATCAACGATTCGAACCTTTGGGCGACACAGGCGATCCCGCACGCACGGCAGCTCAGCAACATGCTCGAACTTGCCCGCGTGATCACGCTCGGTGCCCTGAACCGTAACGAGTCGCGCGGTGCTCACTACAAACCTGATTTTCCGGACCGTGACGATGAGAATTTCCTGAAGACCACGATCGCGGAATACTCTGCGGAGGCACCGGTGCTTAGCTACGATCCGGTTGATGTATCGCTGGTCGAGCCTCGGAAGAGGGACTATTCGAAGGGGAAGGCAAAGAGTTAATGAGCACGATTGCACACACTGAGAAGAAAAGACTCGACAACCCGCCCTCGACGATCAAATTCAAGATCCAGCGGCGTGAGAAGGAAGGTGCGCCAGTTGTTTGGGAGACATTCGAACTCCAGTATCGCCGCAATCTGAATGTCATCTCGGCACTGATGGAGATCAGAAAGAATCCGGTCACGGTAGAGGGAAAGCAGACTACGCCGCCCGTTTGGGATATGTCGTGTCTCGAACAGGTATGCGGTATCTGCACCATGCTGATCGACGGAAAGGTCAGGCAGTCGTGTTCGGCCCTTATCGACGATCTGCTGCTTGCAAGCGGCGGTGATACGGTGACTCTCGCGCCGATGTCGAAATTTCCTAATGTTCGAGACCTCAAGGTCGATCGGTCGAAGATGTTTGACCATCTTAAGCAGGTCAATGCGTGGATCGAACTCGACGGTTCCTACAGCCTTGGCCCCGGGCCGCATGTGCCAAATGAACTTGCACAGGAGCGCTACTCGTTGTCGCGGTGTATGACCTGCGGCTGCTGTCTCGAAGCATGCCCGCAGTACGGCGACGACAATTACATAGGCCCACAGGCGATCGCTCAGGCGAGGCTATTTAATATGCATCCGACAGGCTCGATCACAAAAGAGGCGCGGCTTAACGGCCTGCTCGGTGACGACGGCATTACGAATTGCGGCAACGCGCAGAACTGCATCAAGGTGTGCCCGATGTCGCTCCCGTTGACCAAGGCCATCTACGAGACGAACCGCGATATAACAGTCGATGCTTTGTTTGGCTGGCTGAAGAAATAGACTGAGACCTAGATCTAATGAACGACGCGAGTGAAGAGGACTCTACACTCGCGTCTCTTCATCTCATTCTTCGGTGATATCCCTAAGGTTCCAGGCCGACGGTACGTTCGCTTCCTATACGATTTAGATGAGAGACGACCTTTTTGATCAGCCATTCCGGAGTCGATGCTCCGGCAGTTACGCCCACGCGCTCGACGCCTTTTAGGTCGTCGGCGTTGATCTCCTCCTCGGTCTCGATAAGAAAGCTTTTGTCGCACTGTTCCTTGCAGACGCCGAGGAGCTTGATACTGTTCGATGAATGGCGGCCGCCGATGATATAGAAAGCATCGACCATTCCTGAAAGAGCACGGGCAGCTTCCTGACGATCACGCGTGGCAGAGCAGATCGTATTTACGATCTCGACCGGGTCGTCGGTCTTTGTTTTCACCGCTTCGGCAGTGTCAAAAAATGTCTTTGATTTGATGGTCGTTTGCGAGACGACAAGCGGCCTTCTCAATCGAGGAAGCAGGTCGATCTCAGACTCATCCCGGATTATGAAGGCATGATCGGGGGCGTAGCCTTTTACGCCGATCATCTCCGGATGGTCCGGAGCCCCGACGATGACGACATGCCTGTCGGCGGCAGCGGCTCGGGCGGCAAGCCTCTGAACGCGGGTGACGAATGGGCAGGTAGCATCCACAACCTTCGAAGCTTTTTCTTCAAGTTCTTTCTGCACCTGCGGCGTCACGCCGTGAGCGCGGATGACGGCTGTCTCGCCCCGCGTGATCTGCACGGGTGAGTCGATGGCCGTCACACCTTCGTGGGCAAGACGCTGCATCTCCTGCTTGTTATGGATCAGTGGCCCGAGGCTTCGGACGGTCTCACCAGCCGCGACGGCCTCCTCGACCATCTCAACGGCACGTTCGACCCCAAAGCAAAATCCGTATTCATCAGCTAGCAGTACTTGCATTTTTGTAAAACCTTAACTAAATTGGCTTGTTACGCCGCCTAAGCCGTAAATCATTTTAGCAAATGGATACCGGAAACGAAACCGCTTCGCGGGAATGCCGATTCTTGAGCGAAGCCCATTTTGACGAGCTTTTTGCTGTCTTCACAGAAGCATTTTCAGACTATGTTTTTCCGTTTGCTCTGACGGTGACGCAGTTTCGCAACCACTTGAATCTGAATGGTGTTGACCTCGAACGGACCGCCGGGTGTTTCGTTAACGGCCGGCTCGTGGGCTTTTCGCTGAATGGTTTCGGCATCTGGGAAGGCAGCGAGACAGTTTATGATGCAGGCACTGGCGTGATCCCTTCCGCCCGGCGCCAAGGGGCGAGCGAGGCGATGTTCGAGATGATGCTGCCACGTTTTAAGGCGGCGGGAATCTCGCAGTGCCTGCTTGAAGTGATCAGCAGCAATACTGGAGCGATTCGCCTTTACGAGAAGCTTGGGTTTTGCAGCTTGCGACGGCTTCTTTTGCTGCAGTGCGATTCGGAGATCGAGCCGGATCGGTTCGTTCCGGACGGTATCGAGATCCGTCCGATCGAGAGGCCGGATTGGACTGTCTTGCAAACGTTTTGGGATGCCGCTCCATCTTGGCAAAATTCGACCCATGCGGTCGGTAGAAGCATTGCACTGAAGAACTTTATCGGTGCCTTTGAGAATGGTGTGTGTGTCGGCTATGCAGTATTCTCGAAGAACTTTGGAAGGATCGCGCAAATGGCAGTGCGCCCTGATCGACGCGGCCGCGGGATCGGCAGTATACTCCTCGACGAGGTCAGACGGTCAACGTCGCGAGGATACTCGCTTCAGGTCATAAATATCGACCGGTCGCTTTCGGATGCGATCGCGTTCTTTAACAAACGCGGATTTTACGAACGCCTCGAACAGCGCGAGATGCTTCTAGTGATCTGATCGCCAAGTTCCTGCTCTAGCCCTTCTTTTCCGGTGCCGCTGCGGGCTGAGAATGACCGGCCTTCACGCCCATCAAAGACATCAATCCCATTCGTGTGAAATTTATCGATTGGCCTAGTATCCTCACGGCTTCACCCGGAGCATGAAATCCCATCGAGTTCTCGGCTTCGACGAAATCGAGATAGAATTGGGCCTTTCGTTGAAGATCACGCGCCTCGGCCAGTTCAGCATCGGGGCGACCCGCATTTTTTGCCTTTTCGAGTTCGTTGATGAGGTCCATCAGGGCATCCATTGCGAGGTTTCGCATTTCGAAAGTCCTCGTCTGGATCGTTTCGGCCCTGAATTTCAGTTCGTTCTCGTCTGCTTTGTGGCAGGTTTGGCAGGACTGATTGATGTTAAGCAGCGGGCTGCGAACGTGGTGGTCGCTGATCTTCATCGCTCCCTCACGTTTGTAGGGCATATGGCAATCGGCACATGCGACGCCCGCTCGAAAGTGAATGCCCTGGTTGAACATTTCGAATTCCGGATGCTGGGCCTTTAGCACTTCGGCACCGGTCCTCTTGTGGACCCAGTCTTTATGCTTGACCTCGTCATAGTACTCGACCATATTCTCGATCTTGAGTCCCTTTTCCCAAGGAAATGTCAGCGTTTTTTCCGGGCCCTTGAAGTAGTATTCGACATGGCACTGTCCGCAGACATAGCTTCGCATCTCCTGACGGGTCGCGTCGCGATTGACATCAAAATTCTGGACGCCCTGCGATGCCTTATATGCCTTGATCCCGATCATGAAAGCCGGCCGGGTGATCCTCAATGCCATTGTCAGCGGATCATGGCAATCGACACATGAGACCGGGTGCGAGACCTCTTTTCGGGCCTCGAAGTAGGGCATGGCGTTTAGGGCGTCAAAACCCTTAAAGATATCGCCCCCGCCAAGTTTTTTATATGCCGCGTATGCCGATGCGTGACAATTGATGCAGCTTCCCGGTTGTTTGACGACATCCTGACGTTCAGTGAATGTCTGGTCGTCGAGCATGAAGGCATGGCCGCGTTCCTCACGAAAATCTACCGCGAATGCGTAGCCGTCCCACATGGACTTGAGCCGCGGATCTTCTTCGAGACGCGATTGTGCTACTACCGAACGCGGATCTTTGTCTTTTGGCGTTTTGTGGACTGCCTCGGAACCGCCGTACCGCGTTCGCACCTGATCGACCGTGCGTTTGTAGCCGTCGTATTGGAGCGGGAAGTTCTTGCCCCAGATCTCCGGGTCGACAGTGTCGTCGGTCAACTCTACCACGCGAAAGAATGGATTTTTGCCTTCTTGTTTTCTCTCGAAGATATTAGTGAGCAAAGCTCCGCCGAGGATCGCGGCGATCGCCGCGATAAAGGCGACCAGAGCAAGCAGCTTAAAGCTGTAGGTTCGCGAAGTCTTAGACGGTGTTGGAGTTTCGTTCTTCTCGTTTTCCATGAGGGTCCTCTAATGCATATGGCCAACTGACCTGTGACAGCGAATACACGAGATCTCTTCGTCGCGTCCGGCGGCATGAGCGGTGATCGACGACGTAAGATCTGCGTGACAATAACGGCACGAAGCCTCAGTGATCTGCAGATTGCGGCCCGATATCTGGATCGGTTCGTGAAAATTGTTGAACGTAAAATAGTAAGAGTGCCAAAAGCCGTTCGATGCTTTTGTCAGATACTTGCCGACGACGTCATGCGGCGTATGGCAGTCGTTACAAGTCGCTACGCCCTTATGACTCGATTTCTGCCAGCCCGAGTATTGCTCGTTCATTATATGGCAATTTGCGCACGCGAGCGGCTCATTGCTCATATACGAGTATCCTTTGGCATAAACAAATGTGAACAGCCCGATCCCCACGGCAGCACCGACGGCGATCCCGACGAAAGCGAGTTTGAGCATTTGGAGGTTCACTTTAGATTAGTTTCGTCTGAATTACCGGGAAATTCAAGTTGGCCATGACAGACACTCCGAAGAGTCTAAATCGTTACAAAAACGGTCTTTATCGGAAATGCCATTACCGGACTGGCTCACGAAGTATTGCCTCAGAGGCTCCGAAGGCGATGGCAGCCGCTGCGGGATTTGATGCACGAAGATTAGCCAGCTGCCTCAGGGCCTCGCCGGTCCGGGAGAGAAGCCGGACAAGGTCGCCTTCCTCTGCACGGGTCCGGTCGACCAACTCGTCCCACGACATTCCGGCGGTCCAGCGTTCAGCCGCCGCTGCAGCTGAGTAGTTGATCTCCTCGACGGGTTCAACGCCGTTCTTCCACTCGACGTTCGAGACCGCGATCACAATATCCTCGAGATCCGCCAGGATGTCGTTCATCCTTCGGGATGTGCGCATCTCGCCGTAATTGCGCTCTGTATCGGCCGCGACCGATGCCATAAGTCCGGCCGCCTCGGCGATGGTCAATTCGTCAAAGAATCCCTGCTTGAGTGCCTCGCCAACAAGCAGCGGCCTGTCGATACGAAGGTCGGCGAGCCATTTGCCGCTTTCCGTGACCAGTTCCGCTTCGCGATCCAAATAACCGAAATGGTCGAGAACGCGGGCCCGGTCCTCAAACGGCTGCCAGATGCGGTCACCGATATTTCCGGCCTTTGCGGTGCTTCGCTTTTCGCGAAAAGCATAGCTCTTTTCGGCGATCTCGCGTACCTGGTCTAAGCTGCCGAAAGCGTCAAGCAGGTTAAGAAGGCTGATGTAGGTGGCTCTGAAACGGCTCTCAAGCGGGTCGGGCGGTGCCTTAAGCAGTTCGGCGATCTTTCGAGGATTCTGAAACTGTCCCGGAGCAACGACGACAAATCCAACATTGTCCCGGCCGCGACGGCCGGCACGTCCGGTCATCTGCTGCAGTTCGCTTGCCGAGAGCGGCCGCCATCCATCGTTTCCGCGAGTGTCGGCGTTGCTTATTACAACGGTCCGCGCCGGGAAGTCGACTCCCGCCGCAACGGTCGACGTTGCAAAGAGAGCATTGAGCAATCCTGCCGACATCATTCGCTCGATAAGCAGTTTCCACGACGGAATATGGCCGGCGTGGTGGGCGGCAACGCCCGCATGGACGATCACCTTGGCATGTTTGTGGTCCAGAACCTCGGGAAACTCCGCGGCGAATTCGGCGAATATCTCTTGCCTCGCTTTCTGTCTCTCAGTGTCACGCCGCTGAGACTTGTCTGCGGCAACCTCTGATGCGGCCTCGTCGCATCGTCGTCGTGTGGGTAGAAAGACAATAGCCGGCAGCAGATCGAAGCCGCGAAGCGCGGAGATAAGTTTCGGAGGAGATATCTCAGACTTTCGGGGGTCCATTGAAACGAGTATAGCCGAAATTGCGCAAATGACGCCGCCCCGGCATAAGGTCGAGAGGCTTGTTTGCTATAATAATGTAAAAACGAGGTAACAAATTAATGGAACGGCGAGAATTCCTGCGGGCATCCGCAATTTCGGCCGCCAGTGCACTGGCAGCATCGACCACGACGTTTGCTTTTTCAGGCCGGGCGATCTTGCTCGAGGATGCAACTATCGCGGACCTATTGTCGGCGATGTCGTCCGGAAGCGCGACCGCTGTCTCGATCACACGAGGTTACCTCGCACGCATCGCGTCGCTCGACAAAAAGATAAACTCCATTATCGAGATCAACCCTGACGCCGTAGCGATCGCGACACAGTTGGATCGTGAACGTCGGGCGGGCAAGCTTCGAGGGCCGCTGCATGGCATTCCCGTTGTAATAAAGGACAACATCGACACAGCGGACAAGATGAAGACGACGGCCGGCAGTCTCGCACTTGTCGACGCACCGATACCGAAGCGAGACGCATTCATTGTTGCCCGACTGCGAGAGGCGGGAGCGGTAATTCTTGGAAAAACCAACCTTAGTGAGTGGGCGAATTTTCGAGACACCGCCTCGATCAGCGGTTGGTCGGGCCGCGGCGGCCAAACTCGTAATCCATATGTTCTTGACCGCAATCCTTGCGGTTCGTCATCTGGAACCGGAGCCGCGATCAGTGCAAACCTCGCAGCGATCGGTATCGGTACTGAAACTGACGGTTCGATAGTCTGTCCCTCGTCGATATGCGGCATTGTCGGGCTTAAACCGACCATCGGACTCGTCTCTCGAAGTGGGATCATCCCGATAGCGATATCGCAGGATACTGCTGGGCCAATGACACGGACGGTAACGGACGCGGCGTTGATGATGAACGTGATCGCTGCACATGATGCGGATGACCCGGCAATGGCCGGAACGAAACGTGAACGTGTCGACCATACGATCTTTCTGAAAGCTGACGGCCTTAAGGGCGCCCGTATCGGAATTGCCCGCGATTATTGGGGCAAGAATCCCGGTGTTGATTCAGTTCTGGATCAAGCGATTGACCTGATGAGGCGATCAGGGGCTGAGATGATCGACGTAAGATTTCCCGATATGGAGAAGTTTGGCGATGCCGAGTTTCTTGTGCTCCAGTACGAGTTCAAGGAGGGCCTTGAGCGATATCTTCGGAAGCGAGGTGCTCGGCACACCACTTTTGAACAGTTGATCCGATTCAATCAGGACAACGCTGCTCGAGAGATGCCCTACTTTAAGCAGACGATCTTTGAACTAACGGCCAAGAAAGGCGACCTCAAGTCGAAAGAGTACCTTGATGCCGTAGAGACCTGCAGGAAATATGCTCGTGTCGAGGGAATCGACAAGGTCGTCGCTGCGAATCGGCTTGATGCGATATTGGCACCGGCCAATGCCCCCTCATGGATGATCGACAATATCAACGGCGATTGCTTCAGCGGTTATATCGGCAGTTCGTCGCTGGCGGCCGTGGCCGGATATCCGAATATCACCGTCCCGGCGGGAATTGTTAAGGAACTTCCGATCGGCATCTCCCTTTTCGGCCCTGCGTTTACGGAAGGCACACTGATCAAACTTGCCTATTCTTACGAACAGGCGGCCAAGGCACGGAGGAAACCGAAATTTCTCCAAACATACACGTAGAATATCTGCGACCGAAATGGCTTTTCGAGCGTCTATCCTTGGTTAGCTTTACCCGACTAAATTCAACCGAGGAAAAATTGATCATGAAAAGAACGGTCGCATTATTTTGCGTTGTCGCATTTTTGTCGATTTCCGGAAGTGCACAGATAATCAAGCTGCCCAGGCTCGGCCCTCAGCCGACGCCTTCACCGACTGGCCCTGCAAAGGTCCCGACCAACCCAACGAACAACAGTGGCCCGACGGGCAGCGCTCAGCCGCCGTCAGCCGGCGATACGCCGCAGATCCTAAAGACGTCGCTGGATATTCGCTGTGACACGGAGGCACGCTACTGGAAAATGCCAGGCGAGAGTAATTATACGAGTTGGATCCCTCAGCTTCGGTTCAAAGTCCGCTACGCCGGTGCCGAGAAACTCAGGCTGGCTGCGGAATACTTCACTCCGGACGGTAAGTCTTGGTTCACTGAGCAGCTTAAGCCCGATCGGTCGAACGCGGTCGAAAAGTCCGTTGAGATCATAACCGACCGTGTAATGGGCAGGTTTGAAGGGAAATCTACGATCGCAACCGGCCTCTTTGGGGTAAAGATAACTGATTCCAAGGATGGGAGCGTGCTCTTCGAGGGCAAGTTCAAGGTCGGCAAGTTCAAGACCGGGCCGAATATCGCGATGTTCAAGAATCAGTATGATTTCTTTGTCGATCAGGACTGGAACCTGCCGATCGGCTACGTCTGGCTAAATTGGAAAGACAAGAACGCGCCGCCGCCAACCGTCAGCATGTGGATCAAAGGTGAAACTCGGCTCGACGATCTTGAAGCAAGGTTGTTCTATAACGGCGAGCAGATCGCGACGACTGACGATATGGGAGCCGCTTCGTCCGTGCAGCAGCGATATCCTAACAGCCTCGAAAACAAAGAAACACACCGCTGGGAATTGTTCGATTTCGAGTGGTACAAGTACAAGTACGCCGCGACCGCCACGGGACGGAATATGTTCAAGCAGGCACGGTTTATGAACGACATGGACGGTGACTACACAGTAAAGGTATTTCACAAGGGAGTGCAGATCCGCGAGGCCTCATTTAGCGTCAAGGGTGGAAACCTGGCCGATAACGGCGTTGCCGCAAACAGCAAGTTCCACGACGGCAAAGTGATCATTCCGGTCAAGGTGATGGGCGATAAGGATAAATGGAATTCTGCGACGTGGAAAGCCGACGCGTTCTACGCGAATCCGCTCGTCGGATTTACCGGCCAGTGAGGCGCTGGTGAAGGCGGCACAGGCCGTCGAGCATCAGATCAGGATCGACAATGTCGATCTGGTCGGTATTTTCCGCGACAAGTGGAGCGAAGCCGCCGGTGGCGATGACCTTTGGGTCATCGCCAATTTCATTCTTGATCCGAGTGAGTAAACCCTCTACCAGCCCGAAATAGCCAAAAACGATACCCGATTGCAGGCTTCCGACAGTCGTGTTTTGAATCGTGGCTGCGGGTTTTTCGATCTCGACGCGCGGCAGTCTCGATGCCGCTATCTCGAGGGCCTCAGCCAGCGTTCTCATCCCTGGAGCGATCAGCCCGCCTCTCAACACTCGATCTGAGCTGACTACATCAATGGTCAGGGCGGTCCCAAAACTACATACAATGCACGGCGGGCCATATTTCTCGACAGCGGAAAAGGTATTCACCAAGCGGTCGGCACCTGCGTCCTCGATAGGACGATAGTCGATCTCAATGCCAAAGTCGAGATCGTTCCTGACGAACGTCGGATCGACGCTGAGATGCGAACGTATGAACGACCGCATGGCCGCGTCGAGCTCAGGAACAACCGAACTTACTATCGCATCTGAAAAATGTCCGCTCAACCGGGCGACTAGAACGGCCGCGAGTCCATCGGCACCGATATCGCGTATAGTGGGGATCGAGATCTTGGAGACAAGGGTTCCTCGGTCAAAGGTGCCGAGTTTGATGTTCGTGTTGCCGATGTCGACGGCGAGGAGCATAAATGCCTAAAAAAAGTGAAAAAGCCGGTTGCTTTATCTCGACCAACTTCTTCACTTGTCCAGGTTCTGACTTTTTTGAATTTAACCCTGCAGCGGCAGGCCGTCATAAATGACGCTCCAGCCATTCTTTTTGCTTGTTCTGAGGCTGCGGGTAAACCATTCGACCGCAGCATTTGGATCGTCATAGATCTGAACTGCAGGCCGCTCTTCACGCGGATCGACACGGCAGATCGCCGCTCCAGCAGAGGCCGTCTTGATGCAGAGAAGAGCGATCATATCGTTCTTCTGCATCACGGCAGTGCGCATCGCTACGTCGTCCAGTTCGCTGTCGAATTCATCGAATTCAGCGAGTTCTTCGTCAAAATCTTCTTCTTCCAGGTCCCAATCGGGATCGAGATCAAACTCGTTGCTCATAAAACGTATTTACAAATTACACGCTCCGGCAGCAAAACTCAATTCGTATTTCACCTCGGCATGGTTTCTCACGAGCATCTCTTCTTTGACTCGGTCTCCGGTGCGGCGATCTATCACCTCCCGCCAGATCTCGTTTTCGCGAAAGGTCCGCTGCCCCTCGCGAGAGAAGCGATGATTCCGCTCGATGATGTGATATGCAAACGGCGTCTCGCGGCTGCTCCTGATGGAGCCCTTCAAATGTTCATCGGTCAGACGCACCCTGACCTGAAATGTGATGTCTGTCGGATTGTAGAACCTAAGATCGATGTAGTTGTAGAATACACCAGCACCCGAACCGAACGGCAATACGCGATTTTCGTCCGGAAATGGATCGAAACTGTGGTGATGACGCTCTCTGACCTCGAGCGGCGTATGGAGAGCCATCCAATAAAGCAGATTGGCAAGCTGGCAGAGACCACCGCCTACGCCTCGTACGACCTCGCCGCGCGAGAGTTGCATTCCCTCGACATAGCCCTTTTCGGCGGTCGCCTCGCCGACCAACCGCCAGAATGAGAATGTCTCGCCGGGCCATATCAAAACGCCGTCGATGGTCGGGCAGGCAATATTTAGATTTGTGATCTTATTTTCCTGCAGGACCGGATCAGAATCGCCGAGTTTTCGCCGAAGCAGCGACTGGTGCCGCTTGCAAGTAAATTCGAGGTCATCGTCAGCCAACTCCGATGCGAATCGCACGCCGCTTGCGGCATCGGCAAGCGAGCGCGCAAAGCGCTTTTGCCATATTCGCGTATGGTAAATGACAGGATGAAGATGAGAAAGTCGTCGTCTCACGCTGACCTTAGCCGCTCGACATCGCCGGCTTGAACGATGTTAACAGAGCCATCGGCGGTTTTCACACGCAGAGCACCGTTTGATTCGAGACCGTCAGTGACGCCTTCGAGAATACCATCGGGCGTTGCCACACGGACGCTCTTCCCGACAAAGTAAGTCGAGCGTGAGCGCCAGTTTTGAATGATCTGGTCAGGGCCGTCACTTCCGCCCAGAGTGTCGTACCAATACTGCAAAAATCCCGACAGTCGTGTTTCGACATCGAGCGGGTCGATCGCCCGTGGGCCCATACCCCGCATCATTGGGGTCTCAGATTCGATCGACGTGGCGATGTCAGCCAATTCGTCAGAGAAATTCCGCGACGTCAGATTTATTCCGATACCGAGAATTACCGCCAGGCCGACCGGCGTTTCCACCGCCTCGGCCAGGATGCCGGCGATCTTTCGCTCGCGAACAAGTACGTCATTGACCCATTTAATGTCAGGCTCGAGCCCAAAGTGCTTTAGCGTATCGTAAACAGCGATACCAGCCATAAGTGTTATCAACGGCAAGAAGCACGTTTCAAAACGAGGCCTCAATAAGAGGCTGAAATACAGCCCCGAATCTTTATCCGAGACCCATTGCCTGCCGAGACGGCCGCGGCCCGCGGTCTGTTGGCGAGCCACGACGCAAAGCCCCTCGGCTGCACCCGCACGAGCCTGGTCGGCAGCCTCGCTGTTGGTCGAGCCGATAGTCTCGTAGCGTAATATCGTTAAGTTCATCGTGCCGGCCGCCAGAGCGAATCGCAAAAGTATCGCCTGCTGTCAAAGTAGTTTTCTTCGATCTCAAACCCGCTTTCCGACGCAAGTTCCTCGATCAGCTGAAGGTTGTATTTTTGCGAGATCTCCATGAAGATCGCTTCCCACTGCTCAAAATCAAAACTGCGGCCCAGAGCGTCGATCCGGACAGTTTGCCGCTCACGGCTGATAAGAAACGAGCGGGCCGAGCCCTCGATCGGGCGGTAGTTCGCGTAGTGAGAGAATTTGTCGATGTCAAAATTGCCGCCGAGTTCGCGGTTGATCCGCCTAAGCAGGTTTAGGTTGAATCTTGCAGTTATACCTTGTGGATCGTCATAGGCGGCGGCGATCACATGCGGGTCTTTTTGAAGGTCAAATCCGACAAAGAGCATATCGTCATCGTTCATATCCGCCCTGAGAGAGAGAAAGAAATCGACCGTTTGCTCGCGGCTGAAATTGCCGATATTCGAACCCAGGAAGAGCAGTACCTTCCGTCTCGACTCGTTCTCCTTCATTTCGTCCAATACCTTGAAGTAGTCGCCATTCCTGGCCGACATTCGCAGGGTAGGGAATTTCGCCGTAAATTCGGCGGTTAAAGCATCAAGGGCCTCGCTGGAAATATCGATCGGCGAATATGTGATATCGCCGCCGGCCTTGAGAAAGTGATCGATCAAAACCGCCGTCTTCGCACCATCACCCGAGCCTAGCTCGATCAGGTCAAAAGGAGAGCCGCCGTCGGCAAACGCGTTGTATATCCGGTCGGCTTGGGACGTAAAGATCTCGTGCTCGCAGCCGGTCAGGTAATACTCGGGCAACGTCATTATCTCCTGAAAAAGCCTCGAGCCCTCGTCGTCGTAAAAATACTTCGACGAGAGATACTTCGGCGAGGACGAGAGTCCGGTCAGGACATCCTCGGCAAACTGGGAAGGTTCGGGTGAATGAGAGCTTTGCATATAGTCGGGATCGCCGGAGTGAACGGGCGACAATGGAATAAGTCCTATAAACGTCGCAGTCGAGGTGGGCATTCTGCCCGCTAACTCGGATGGTCCTGACAAAGTCTGATGCCTGTGAACTGCCATCTCAAATGCGGATGAAAGAAGTTCCTATATGTCGAACGACTGTGGCCCGCGGGAGTTGCGATCGATGCACCGCGAAGCACCATTTGGTTGACCATAAATTTGCCATTGTACTCTCCGACAGCTCCCGCCGCCCTGGCAAAACCCGGATACGGAAGGTAGGCGGAATTGGTCCACTCCCAACGTTTTCCCCAGTCGAATCGGGAACTCGCGGCTTCCCACTCAAATTCTGTTGGCAGCCGCATACCTTTCCATTCGGCGAATGCCGCGGCCTCGTAAAACGACAAATGGCAGACCGGAGCGTCCGGCGGCAGCCGCCTCATGCCGCCGAGCGTAAAATGCGACCATTCGCCGTCGACATGTTGCCAATAGAGCGGTGCCGTGACGGCGTATTGATTCACCCAGTCCCAACCCTCAGCGTGCCACAGGCGATGGTCGCCGTAGCCTCCGTCATTGATGAATTCAAGGAACTCGGCATTCGTTACGAGGCGTGCTGAGATCGAGAAGTCGTTAAGATACACCTTGTGTCGAGATAATTCGTTATCGAAACAGAAGCCGTCGCCCGCAAAGCCGATCTCGTGAACGCCGCCCTCGACCTCCACGCTAGCATCACCTGAGACAGGTGTCTCCGGAGTCTCCTCAGGAGCGAAACCTACACGATACGAGGGGAAAAGCGGATTAACACCGAACGTATATTTTAGATCTGTAAGAAGCAGTTCCTGGTGCTGCTGCTCGTGATTCAGGCCTAAGACGACAAGATCTATTATTTCCGGGTCATTCGCGCTCTCTAAGAGCAACAGCATACCTTCGTCGGCATGCCGGCGATAGGCAAAGACCTCGGCTACCGTCGGACGGCTCAGGGAGCGCTCGGTGCGGGGAGTCCGCTCACCCACAGTGTTGTAGTAGCTGTTAAATAGAAAGCTGAAATTCGGATCGAAGACACGATAGCCCGAGGCAAATCTTGTCAGCACCATCTCCTCGAAGAACCAGGTTGTATGGGCGATATTCCAGCGCGTCGGCGAAACGTCGACGACCGGCTGCGGAACGTAGTCCTCGATCGCGAGCGGCTCGCAGAGCTTCTCCGTAGCGGCCCGCACCTCGCGGTAACGGGCGGCAAGCCCAGCTGTTTCACCGATTTCCCAACGTGCTGCGCGCATTGAATCAATTAAATCAAATATCCAGCCAAACCTGAAGAATATTCCCTGCTATGGGGCAAAGAAAACAGACACGGACCGACATTCGATCCGCGTCCGTGAGTCAAATCCGACGCAATCCCATGATCAGGCCGCCTGACGAAGCGTTTGCCGCCGCAATAGTTCCCACTCCGTCACCTGCCGGGCGCGGCGATTCTCAGGCGCGTTCGCGAGCGACGCGATAATGTCGTCTATTGGTTTACTCTGTTGGCCGTACGACCTTGCGGAGGGCTTTGTTGGAAAATTGCTCGTTTCTCGTCGGAAGCGAGCGTCGCGAGAAGTGTTCTGATCGATTCGGTTGACCATCTTGGTGCCTCCTGATTTTCGGGGCAGACGGTCGAACCAAGGGTAGGAACTTAAGTTTCGGCTGTCTGCGAGATAGTTAGTCTTATCATTAAGTTCGTCCTACAAAATCCTGAGATCTTAAAGGTTCTGTAAGAATATCACCATTTTTGTCGGCAGCCAAGAAAAAATAGACAAAACACCTCGCATTTATTACAATCTCGAAACATGCTTTTAGGCAAGAACAACCTCGCCCTTAGATAGCCGCTCGGGAACATTGGTTCGCGACGCGGCGGAATCTCACCAAACATAACAAATACAAGCCCTTAAGTGGATAGACTATAGGTTATTCGCTAAACTTTAGTTTTACCTTGATATATAGAATGGACGAGAAATATTTCGCAAAAAAGGTCGAGCAAAAATGGCAGCAGAAGTGGGCCGCGAGCGGCGCGTTCGAGGCTGAAGTTTCCGACGATAAGCCCAAATTTTATGCTCTCGAGATGCTCCCGTACCCGTCGGGCAACCTGCACATGGGACACGTGCGGAATTATTCCGCCGGCGATGCCCTGGCTTGGTACAAACGACTTAAGGGCTTTAACGTTCTTCATCCGATCGGATGGGATTCCTTCGGCCAGCCGGCCGAGGACGCAGCGGTCAAACGCGGTGTGAATCCGCGTGATTGGACCGAGGACAACATCAACGTCATGCGCGGCCAGCTTCAACGTTTGGGACTAAGCTACGACTGGCGGCGTCAGATGTACGCTCACCGTCCCGAGTACTACAAATTCGATCAGTGGTTCTTTCTTAAGATGTACGAGATGGGCCTCGCGTACAAGCGAATGACGCAGGTCAACTGGTGCTCGACGGATCAGGCCACCCTTTCGAACGAACAGGCGAGCGGCGGTATCTGCTGGCGGTGCGGCAATCCCGTGACAAAGAAGGACCTGGAACAGTGGTTTCTTAAGACGACCGCCTATACCGATCAGCTTCTCGACGATATGGCTGAGATCGAGTCCGGCTGGCCGCAAAACGTATTAAAGCGGCAGAGTGACTGGATCGGGCGATCGGAGGGGGCGTTCGTCGAGTTTGAGATCCGGGCTTCGGGCGATTCACTTTTCTCATGTCCTGTGGTCGATGGCCTGACGAGTATGTCCGGCGGAGGAAAGGGTCGCGTTCGCGTATTCACTACTCGAATCGACACGATCTATGGAGCGAATTCGATCGTCCTAGCGGCCGAACATCCCGTCATCCAGGCGAACATCGATAATTTCTCGGAAGATGTAGCGCAAAAGATCGCCTATATCAGAGCTGAAAACGCCAAACCGACCGACCACGAGGCAGAGGTCGAGAAGGACGGCATCGACACGGGCCTGCGTGCAGTTAATCCTTTCAGCGGCGAGGAACTGCCGGTTTGGGTCGGCAATTACGTGATGATGGAGTACGGCACCGGGGCGGTCATGAGCGTACCTGCCCATGATGAACGCGACTTTGAATTCGCCAAGAAGTTTGGACTTCCGATCCGGCAGGTGATCTCCGAACCGCACATGGAACATGCCCATCATACGATGCAGGCGTTGGCCCTCGAAGTTCCGCTAACCGACTACGGCGTACTTGTGCATTCTGATTATTGGAACGGTAAGACGAGCGAAAAGGCGAAGCAGGAAATGACCGAATACGCTGTCAAGCATGGCTTTGGCGAAGCCGCGACGACCTATCGCCTGCGTGACTGGGGCATATCGAGGCAGCGGTTTTGGGGCTCACCGATACCGATAGTGTATTGCGACGGATGCGGCACCGTTCCGGAGAAATTCGAGAACCTGCCCGTACGGCTGCCCGAAAACGCTCCGATAACTGGTACAGGTGAATCGCCGCTCGCCAAGGTCCCGGAATTCGTCAACGCAGAGTGTCCGAAATGCGGCGGCCCGGGGCGACGAGAGACGGACACGATGGATACGTTTGTCGATTCGTCGTGGTACTACTATCGATATACCGACGCGGACAACGAGATATTGCCTTTCGACCCGGCCTCGGCATCGTATTGGACGCCCGTGGACCAATATATCGGCGGCGACGATCATGCGGTCATGCATTTGATCTACGCCCGGTTCTGGACCAAGGTAATGCGAGATCTGGGCTTGGTCGATTTCAACGAGCCATTCAAACGGCTGCTGACGCAGGGAATGGTGGTCGGTGAGACTTTCTTTTACGAGTCTGGCGGAAAGCGGGCATATGTGATACCCGCCGACGTGGCCGTCGAACGCGATGCAAAGGGCCGTATCACAAAAGCGATCACTGCCGACGGCCTGCATTTGAAATACGCGATCGAGCGTATGTCAAAATCGAAAGGCAACGGTGTCGATCCCGATGAAATGGTCGAGATCTACGGTGCCGACGCCGCTCGTTTGTTCGTCATGTTCGCGGCGCCGATAGAGAATGAGCTTGTCTGGAATGAGGCCGGCATTGAGGGAGCGGTCCGCTTTCTGCAGCGCGTATGGCGTCAGGTTTACAAATGGCGCGACGCCCTCGGCGGAGCGGTACCCGTTGCGGACGGCGGTGAAAACTCGCCCGCAGCCCGCAAACTAAGGCAAAAGACACATCAGACCATTAAACGGGTCAGTGACAGCTTTGAGAGCCTGCAGTTCAACACGCCCGTCGCCGCGTTAATGGAGTTGTCCAACTCGATCGGCGATATCGACGTCGATTCTGCCGATGACACGACGAAATACGCTATCCGCGAAGCGCTGACGAGCCTAGTATTGATGCTCACTCCATTTTCGCCGCACACATCTGAGGAACTCTATGCAGTTCTGACCGGCAACGAGGACGGAATGCTTGCAAATGGTGCGAGGTTCCCAGAATACAGCGAGGAACTGGCGAAAGCAGACGAGATCGAGATCGCGGTACAGGTCAACGGCAAGCTGCGTTCGCGTGTGATGGCATCGCCCGAGACACCCAACGATGAACTTGAGAAAATGGCTTTTGCCGACGAAAAGGTCCGCGAATACACCGACGGGAAGGAGATCGTCAAAGTGATCGTGGTCCCGAAACGACTTGTAAATATCGTTGTCAAGTAGCTGCTATTTCTGGCCGGTCAGTCCCTTGTAACCTTCGTAGATCCAATAATTTGGATCGATGTAGCTAAAGAACGTGTCTATCGAGTCAGCTGCAGGTTCAACGAGTATATTGCCCGCCGTCTGTGCAATGATGCTGTTGTATTCGATTCGCGCCTCTAGTTCGTCCTGCTTCAGAACCGTTAGTTCACGTCTAAGCTCGAGTACTTCTTTGAGAAGTTGATCCGGGATCTTTTTCTTCTCTTTGATGCACCTAAGGGCCCTTTCGCGAAGCACCTTTAGGCGGCTTCGAATCCAGGCCATTCTTTTCCGCTCCTTGATGATGCGCTTGATCAGACTGTCGGCCTGTTCGCGCAGGTTTCCGGAGAGGTTGCCGGCCTGCATGTTGTTGCGATGGAGCGATCTAAGTGTGTCACCGATCAGGCCGTTTCGACTGTTGCCCACTCCTGAGGTTCCCGGGCCGACACTGATCGGACCAAGGCCGTTGAGATCGATCATGTTTACCGGATCGCTCTCGCCATACTCATAGAGGTTGCCGAAACTGCCGGCGAACAGCGTCGGATCCTTTGCCGTCCAGCGGCCGGCCTGGGGATCATAGTCTCTCGCACCAAAACGGACGAGGCCGGTCTGATGGTCATAGGTCCCGCCCGAAAAGCCGAACGGTTGAAAACCGGGATTCGTATCCTGCATCACCTGGCCAAACTCATCATAGTCGATCCGCTGCGCAATGCTGCCGGTAACCGAGTTGACAACGAGGCGAACGCTGCCGCGAAAATCCGAGACAAGCCGGTAGGTCTCACCGGCGCGAACCATATATTCGGGCACGTTCGGCCTTGCACCATAAACAAAGCGGTTGAGAACATTCCCGCTTGCGTCGAGTTCCGCGACCATTCGCAGGCTGTCGGCGTAGAGGTAGGTTCTTGACAGAGAGCCATTGATCCGCTTGCCCACCCGGCGGTTTGCACCGTCGATAAGATATTCGATAGTCGTTCCGGGGAAAGTGACGCCTCGTAGATTTCCGATCGCGTCATAGGAATACTGCGTCGTCGTGCCAGCGACCGTTCTGGTTGCCAGCTCGCCCGCAGCTGTGTACGTGTAAGTGATACCGCCGTTTTGATTCATCCTATCCTGCGCGTCGAACGTAGCAATAGTGATGTTTCCGGCTGAGTTGACCGCGATCCTGTTGTTGTTATCGTCGTACGAATAGGTTGTGGACGGCTGAGGAGCACCGTTCAAAGTCACGCTTCGGAGCCGCTCGGTCGTATCGTATCCGAACGTCCGCGTCGTAGTCGTGCCGCCGATCGTCTCGATGAGCTGGATGACGCTGCCGAGCTTGTTGGGGGTAAGCACTTCTTCGAATATGAGATTTCCGTTGAATCGCGATGCGTGGCTTGTCAGGTCGCCGAACTGATTGTAAGAAAAAGAATCTACGACGCTGTTCACGGTCGCCGAATTGACGATACCCGACTGACCGTCCCTAGCCGCAGAATAGGCACCGGCAGATGTTATCAATCCGTCGGCATCGTAATCATACGAGACGGTATTTGCTCCATTGATAGATTGCGAGACAGGACGGAAATTGGCGTCGTAAACGAAGCCCACGCTCCCGCTGACCGCACCGCTCCAGGCTGTTCTTGTCGTCAGCGAGCCATCCCGCTCAAACGCCATCGTAATATTGCCAGGTGACGTGATCGAGCTGATCTCCCGGGTCACAGGCGAATAACTGTACGAGTAGACACCGGTCGGTATCGTTAGCGTTGAACGGTTTCCGGAGGCATTGTAGCCGAAGACAACTGTCTGACCGTCCGGCCGCGTGATCCGCGTCAGGTCGCCGTCCAGATCGTAATCGAACAACGTAGTGCTGTTTCCGCCGACTGTTGGGGCGGTGTATGAGGCTAGCAGGTCCCGTGAGTCGAACGTAAAAGTATGGGCTGTCCGGCCCGGTGGTGTGATCGAGTTTACGCTTCCCTCCGGGTCGTAGCCGTATTGGACAAACCGGGAATCGGCCAACGTCTGCCTTGAGAGGCGTTCGGCAGCATTGTAACTGAAAGTGCGTGTCCGGCCGAGAGCGTTTGTCACGGATGCAAGGCCTCCGGCGGAATTGTAGCCATAGGTTATCGAGCGGGATTCCGGCGCCGAGCCGGAAACCAGCGACTCCAGACGCCCGCGCGTATCGTAGCCATAGTGTGAAGTAGCGAAATTGGCGAATTTCCATGACGTGACCCGCTCCTGAGAATCTATCGTTCGAACGGTCTGTCGGTTCAATGGCGTTCGCTGAACGTGTGTACGATCCGCTGCGGTAAATAGGTTCGAATATGTGGCACCGCCGAAAGCGAGTGTATCGGTCAGGCTGACGATGCTCAGCGGGTCGGACGGACTGGCCAGTGTAGCCTGCCGCGAATATGCGGTCGAAAAGATCAGCCCGGCGGGCGTGGTCATGGAACTCGATACTGGGATCGCCGACTGCATTCCCCAGCGCGGATCTGGTCCCACGTCGTTTCGGCTCGTCATTCCATTTGGCTCGGAATAGGCCGTCGAGCCGTCAGACGAGATCAGTTCCTGAGCCGTTCCACCGTCAGGATAAGTAAATGAGAATTTAGCGTCGTTATTGTCGAGATTTTCGACACGATAGACCGAAAAGCGGTTGAGGCCCGATCTGTGGGTAATAGTGTGGTCACGCTCGGTGCCGGTTCGAGTAAAGATCTGCGTATCGCCTGCCGGACCATCGCTCCGGATCAATCGTCCGAGAGCGTCGTAAGTAAAAGTTTCAACATGATCCAGCGGATCGCGTATGGAGAGCAATAGTCCGCCCGACGAAAAGGTGTAGTGCCTTGTCTCGCCGCCGGGGTTGGTTATTGAGTTGATGTAGCCATTCGCGTCCCGTGTGAATGTTGTCAACTGGTCGTACGGTGATCGGATCCCGGTAGGTTTGCCGTTGCCGTCACGTTCGATCGTCGTCACGTTGTTGTCACCATCGGTCACAGCGGTGAGCTCGCCCGAAGCGTTGTACGCGAAGGCGTATTTGTTAGTGCCCGTGAGCGAATTGAGCGTACGCAGATGGCGCCCGTCGGCGTTGAACTCGAAAACTTCCGTTCCATCCTCGGACGGGATAAGTACCGCATCGCCGGTGTATCCGGGGAATGCCGGCGTGACCTTGCGGATGCGGTGATCGTTGGCGGCGGCGACGTAGATGCTGCCGTCGGGAGCGAACGCAACGGCGGCGGGAAGTGAAAACCCGGCGGACGTGACGGGCTGACCTTCGCCATTGTATTGGTTGTCAAGCGTGCCGATGAACGGGATAAGGTCACGGTCATTGTCGATCTTGTAGATCCGATTGTCCGCAGCGAAATACGGATCGCCGTCGGCGCCGATCGTTATTCCACGAGGATCGCATAAGGCCGGAGCGATCCCCTGCGGACGTTCGTTCGGGGCCGCTTTGCTGCAGGTATCGCCTGACGCAAGCACATGGAGGCGGCCGTTGGTATCGAGACGGAAGACTCGAGCGCCGCCTTGTCCGTTCCCTGTGATGTAGAGATCGCCGTTTTCTGAGAGTGCGACACCGGTCGGTTTTTCGATGCATGCGGCGAGAGCCGGAACGTTGTCGCTCGGGCAGTTGAGATTTCCGCTTCCGGCGACGGTCGTGATGTTGCCGTTAGTGCTGACCTTTCGCACTCGGTGGCTAAGGCTGTCTCCAATATACAGGGAGCCGTCGCGTGCGAGGTGAACATATCTAGGCTGGTTGAGACTCGCTGCAGTCGCCGGCCCGCCATCGCCGCACGTGTCGGGCGGCTGGCAGTCGCTGCCGTTACCGACGACAGTCGATATGGTGCCGTCTGGGTCGACTTTTCTGATCCTGTGGCGGATAGTGTCCGCGATATACACGGTCCCGTCGGGCGCGACGGCGACGCCCTCGGGATCGTTGAGTTGAGCCGATGATGCAGGTCCGCCATCGCCGCACGGCGCTGTCGGGGGGCACGATTCGGAGCCGTCGCCGGCAAAGGTCGAGATGGTACCATTCGGAGCGACTTTACGAATTCGGCTGTTCAAACGATCGGCGACATAGTAAGTGCCGTCTCCGGCAAACGCTACGTCGCTTGGTTCAAATAGTCTTGCTGCCGTTGCCGGGCCGCCGTCGCCCCCAAACCCTGAAGTGCCGTCACCTGAAGTCGTGTTGACGACCGAACTCGCAGAGCGGGCGGCTCGTTGGCGTCCGTTTCCCTCGTAGAGCGTTTGTGTGACCGGGCTGTAGACATGGTGAACGTTGAGTCCCCAACCTCCCAGTCCCATCTCTGCCTGATCGAAATTTCCGAAGTCGATCTCAAATGTTCGAATTGCCGACCCGGCGCCGGTCCGGACGAACGTAGGGCCGCTGCCGTTGCCGGTCTGGCCGAATTCGGGTGCCTGCACATAACCGAGCGTGTGCAGATGGACCACCGCTACCGTTGCCTTTTGTGGCCCTTGGACGCGACGCCCGGCGTAGTCCTTTCCGTCCCAATTGAAACTGAGACTAAGGCCCGGGGTCGGGGCCATAAGATCGGACCGAAAGGTCTTTCCGGCGACGGTAATAATCGCACCTACATTCTCGACATCCGAATCCGGCGGCGTCGGTCCTACCAAAGGTACCAAGGCACCGAGCGGGGCCTGATAATCACGCTGCAGGCCAGTTTGTAATGATATCTCGTACGACGTGCGGCTGATCTCAATGGTTTCAGTCACCGTCTGGCTTTGTATCTTCTTTGTTGTCTTAGTGCTTGAGTCGTTCAGACAATCGCAGTCCGGCTTTTTATTGACGAATGGGGCCGGAACATCAGGAGGAGGCTTGTTCGCGGGCGGATAGTTGCAGTCCCATGGGGTGAAATGATCGACGGGGACGCGCCAGAGGGTTTGATCCACTGCGTAAAGTTCTGCGAGTTTTTGCCGTTCAGCCAGGTTGATGCCGAGATCAGCGTATTGCTGGTCGGTCGCAGGCTGGCCGTTGCCGATGACGTCGAGGTTGGCCGATCCGGCCGAGACTGAAAGGATCTTAACGACCTTGCCCGACGGTTCGGGCTTCCACTCGGAGATTTCCCGGTCGTAGGAGCCGGTTGGTACGGCTGATCCGACAGGGAAGCCGATGAAGTTTTCCAAATATTGAATTACTGGCTGGCTGAACGAGACGCTTGTTGCGTTTAGAGCGATCGCTTCATCGACCGTGTATTCTGCCGCGTAGGTGTATTCGCTCGTTGAAGGCAGAGCCGCAGGCATTGCATTCGGTCCGTTCTCGCCAATCGTGAATTCGGTCGAACGCACGTGCATCAGCGAGATCGGCTGCGTCGCGCCGTTTGGCAGATGGATCGTGGCGTGGGTGCCCTGCTTGAAAAATAATCGCGAACGTCGTTGCCCGGATGAATCGCTGCTCATCGATCCCGAAGCAACCTGCACCGGCGTGCTCAATGCGAGGTTGACCTCGGTCACGTTAGGGTCGAGCGGGATCATGACCACGTCGTCCGATTGCGAGTAGGTCTGCCAGTTGATCTTTTCCTCACGTTGGACGCTGATAAAATTTGCCTTTTCGTACTTTACCGTAAGCTCGCCGCCGGCGTTGACGACCATGTCGAACATTCCGTCGGCACGGCTCCGGGTTTGGCCAAACTCCGGATGATCCAATATCGAGATCAAGACATTGACGAGCGGCGTTCCGGCCCTGTCTACAACTTTTCCCCGGAGTAGTCCGACACGTTCGGGAGCTATGTCGTCGGGATCAACCCCGGTTTGGATCGGATTTGGACCCGTGTAGAGAAACTTTGTCGAGGTCGCGATATTGGTAGTTACAGTCCTGGTGAGCGGCGGTGCGATAGCTACAGGATCCGGAGGGGGCGGGACGTTTGCTGGATCAACCGTCACCTGTACATCGTCAAAGGCTGAAACCGACCCGTCGTCTGCCGAGAACCTAAGTATGTAGAGGCCCTGAACGCTGAACGTCGCAGCGGCGGCGGGGTTTTGAGGGTTGTCGAAATTGACATTGCCCGGGCCGCTGACCTTGCTCCACAGGGTCGACACTGAATTAGAACTGACCGCTACACCATTCAACTGTACGCCGCCGGGCAGTACGACCGGCCGATCCGGGCCGGCATTGACACATAGGCCGATACTCGACCCGGCCACCAAGTCCAAATTTGCCATATCTGCCGTCACGCTGATCTGCCTCGCGAGGAACTGACTTCGGATCGAAACCACGGTGACCGTGTAACTTCCGGGCGAAGTGACCCCGTCAACACGGAAGTACCCGAATGTAGACGTCGTCACGGTCTGTACGTTCTGGTTCGAATCCGTCAGATTGACCCGGGCATTCTGAATGCCTCGGCAATTCTCGGCAAGGACCCGACCGGAGATCGAGACGAGCGGCACCAAGGCTACATCAGGTGTCGACCTAGTGGGGGGGCGAACTTCTGATGCGGTCGATGCCGGACCAATAAACCAGATAAAAGTGAGAGTGATCGCGGCAAGAATTATCGACCAAGAATAGCGGGTGACAGCGGTTTTTGTGCATGCGGACTTTCGCAACATAAATATCTCCGGTCGAAGCGGAAAGTTCTTGGAAACTCCCCGCAAAACGGTCTATAATCAGGCAAACTAGTAACTTGTGAAACGAGAGTAGCGGTTTTTCGATCGGACTACCGGAAACAAAACGGAAAATTTCCGGAAATTCGGTTGCTGCAGGGTGGTCATGTCGGGTTTTTCAAAAGAACATCGAACCTATGTTTTCGACGGTTTTTCCCTGAACGTCAGCTCGCGCACGTTGACTGAAAACGGGGCCGAAAAACGCCTTGCCCGTCGCCCATTCGAAGTTTTAGCCTATCTGATCGCCAATAACGACCGCGTCGTCAGCAGGAACGAACTCTTGGACAAGTTTTGGCAGGGCCGCGATGTTTATGACGATGCTCTGAGAAAATGCGTCGGCTCGATCCGCAAAGCGCTGAACGATCTGGAAAAACCCGGTCGGTTTATCGAGACCCGTTACGGGGACGGTTATCGTTTTGTCGCTGACATCAAACTGCTTTCGACCAATGGCAATGGCCATCACAACGGGAATCAGGCCGCCCACGCATCCGCTGTCGCTGAGCCGGTCCATACGTCGGTGGCCAGCGGTTCGCGTCGCTTTGCGAGTATGGCGGTTTTTGCCGTAATTCTGGTTTCGATCTGCCTTGGGGTGTATCTTTTGACCGGTTGGTCGGGGCAGGCTTCGTCCGCGAGTTCCGTAAATGCGCCCACAGAGATCAAAACGATCGCCGTCATGCCGCTAAAAAATCTGACCGGTGATCCGGGTAACGAGTATTTCAGCGACGGCCTTACGGAGAGCATTATTACGCAACTTTCGCGTGTCAACGAGCTAAAGGTCGTCTCTCGAAGTTCTACGTTCGCATTTAAGGACAAGCATATTGACCCGCGTGAGATCGGACAGGCGTTGGGCGTCGAGGCGTTGCTTGAGGGCGGAGTTCAAAAGGCCGGAGATAACGTAAACATCCGGGTTCGCCTCGTCAGCACAAAGGACGGCAGTGTGATCTGGACGAGCAACGATTTCGAACGACCCCTCGGCGGGGCCTCAGACCTGCAGGATATGATCGCCTGCAATGTAGCAGTCGAGTTGCGGACCAAACTCTGTGGAGGTCCCGGCGATCGACGAACCGGCAGCGGCCAGGCGTATCAAGAATATTTGAAAGGCAGATACGAGTGGAACAAACGCTCGCCCGATGGAATTAAGAAAAGCATCGCTCACTACATAAAAGCAGTCGAGTACGATCCGAAATACGCTCTCGCTTACGCCGGCCTCGCTGACAGCTACATTCAGGGGATATGGCACGTACCTTTTGTTGAAAGCGAGGTCGTGCCAAAAGCCCGCGAATCCGCCGTCACAGCCCTAGAATTAGACGAGAACCTTGCCGAAGCCCATGCCGCCTTTGCCAGCGTGCTTTCGATGGAATGGAGTTGGGCGGAGGCCGAACGAGAATTGGATCGCGCCATTTCTCTCGATCCTGGCTATGCCCGCGCTTATCACGTTCGTGCATTCAGCCTGATGCTCAAGGGGCGGTATGACGAGTCGATCGCTTCGATCGACCGAGCAGCCGAACTCGACCCGGTAAATCTTGTCATTCAGACTGACAGGGGAAATCTACTATTTGCGGCGGAACGTACGGACGAAGCTTTTGCTCAATGGGGAAAGACGCTCGATCGCGATCCGAATTTTGTAATGGCTCGCGAGCATCGGGCCACAGCATATGAATTAACCGGTAATGAGCGAGCCGCGATCGCAGATCTTGCGATCATAAAAAAGGTCCAGGGCCGGTCGGAAAAGACGATCGCAGTTTTTCGTGAACTTGCTGAAAAGCAAGGGCTTATCGAGGTGCGTCGACGTGAACTGCAAGAGTTGCTCTCGAGGGAGTCACGAGGCGAACGCGTATCTCCGATCAGTATTGCCTATCACGGCACGCTGCTTCGGCAACCGGAGATCTGCTTCAAGTATCTCGAAAAAGCCTTTACGAATCGCGATTCTCAAATAGTTCTGCTCGCGAGTCCACAATTTTTGGCCATCAAACAAGATCCGCGATATGTCGACCTGATGGCCCGGATCGGATTAAGAGATTCTTGGAAATAAATTGGGGACAGCCACAGCCCTATTGCACTCTAAAGAAGCAGGGGCCATCTATGAAGTTTAGCCTTGAGTCAAGCGCACTTCGTCGGCCGCACCGTGTGTT